>DATMQU010000134.1:0-3372 GCA_035566715.1 Vicinamibacteria bacterium | reverse complement strand
CCTGGCCCTCTACGAGAAGATCGCGGTGCGCGACATACAGGACGCGGCCGACCTCCTGCGCCCCGTCTACGAGCAGTCGCGGCGGCGGGACGGCTACGTCAGCCTGGAGGTCTCTCCCCTCCTGGCCCACAACACGGCGGGGACGCTGCAGGAGGCCCGCCGGTTGTGGAAGGCGGTGGGACGCGAGAACCTCATGGTCAAGGTCCCCGCCACCCCCGAGGGAATACCCGCCCTCCAGGAGCTGATCGGGGAGGGTATCAACATCAACGTCACCCTCCTCTTCTCCCAGGTCGCCTACGCGCGGGTGGCCGCCGCCTACCTGGCCGGGCTCGAGGCCCTGGCCGCGCGGGGCGGCGACGTGAGCCGGGTGGGGAGCGTGGCCAGCTTCTTCATCAGCCGGATCGACTCCGCGGTGGACGCCCTCATCGCCGAGCGGCTCAAGGGCTCCGCCCCCCCCGCGGAGCGGGCGCTCCTCGAAGGCCTCACCGGCAAGGTCGCGATCGCGAACGCGAAGGTGACCTACCAAAAGTACCGCGAGATCTTCAGCGGTCCGCGCTGGCAGGCCCTCGCCGCCCGCGGGGCGCAAACCCAGCGCGTCCTCTGGGCCAGCACCAGCACCAAGAACCCCCGCTACCGCGACGTCATGTACGTGGAGGAGCTCATCGGGCCCGACACCGTCGACACCATCCCCCCCGCCACCTTCGACGCGTTCCGCGACCATGGGCGGGTGCGGGCGAGCCTGACCGAGGACGTGGACGCCGCTCACGCGACCATGGAGAGCCTGCCCCGGGCCGGCATATCCATGGAGCAGGTCACGGACAAGCTGCTCGCGGACGGGGTCACGATCTTCGCGGACGCCTTCGACAAGCTGATCCAGGCGGTGGGCAAGTACAGCCAGGAGCCGGGCAAGGCCAAGATCAACCGCCAGACCGCGCGTCTGCCCGACGCCCTGGCCGCGGCGGTGAGGGCCTCCCTCCAGGAGTGGGAGCGGGAGGGCAAGGCGCGGCGGCTGTGGGCCCGCGATGCCTCGCTGTGGACGGGCGCCGACGAGGCCAACTGGCTGGGCTGGCTGGGCATCACCGAGGACCAGCACGCGCGGTTCCCGCATCTGGTGGCCATCGGGGAAGAGGTGCGCCGCGCCGGCTTCACCCACGTCCTCCTCCTGGGCATGGGGGGCTCGAGCCTCTGTCCGGAAGTGATGAAGATGACCTTCGGCCGCATCCCCGGCTTCCCCGAGCTCCACGTCCTCGACTCCACCGACCCCGCCCAGATCCGGGCCTTCGAGGCCAAGATCGACCTCCCCCACACCCTCTTCATCGTGTCCAGCAAGTCGGGGGGCACCCTGGAGCCGAACATCTTCAAGCAGTACTTCTTCGAGCGGGTGAAGCAGGCGGTGGGCGAGGGCGAGGTGGGCAGCCGCTTCATCGCCATCACCGACCCCGGCTCCCAGATGCAGCACGTGGCCGAGCGCGACCGCTTCCGCCACATCTTCTACGGACTGGCCAGCATCGGCGGGCGCTACTCCGCGCTCTCCGACTTCGGCCTCGTGCCCTCGGCGGCGATGGGCATGGACGTCCACAAGTTCCTGGACCGAACGGAGGAGATGGTGCACGCGTGCGCGGCCAGCGTTCCCGTGGAGGAGAACCCGGGGGTGGTGCTGGGCACGATCCTGGGCCTGGCCGCGTCGCGGTTCGGGCGCGACAAGCTGACCATCATCGCTTCCCCCGGCATCCACGACCTCGGAGCCTGGCTGGAGCAGCTCTTGGCGGAATCCACGGGCAAGGACGGCAAGGGCATCATCCCCGTGGATAGCGAGGAGCCGGGACCCCCGTCGGTCTACGGCGGGGACCGCCTCTTCGCCTACCTCCGGCTGGAGGCGGGGCCGGATCCCGCCCAGGACGCGGCGGTGGCGGCCCTGGAAGGGGCCGGGCACCCGGTGGTGCGCATCGGGGTCGACGAGGTCTGGGACCTGGGGGAGGAGTTCTTCCGCTGGGAGATCGCGACCGCGGTGGCCGGCTCCATCCTCGGCATCAACCCCTTCAACCAGCCGGACGTGGAGGCCAGCAAGGTGGCCACCCGGAAGCTGACGACGGAGTACGAGCAGAAGGGCGCCCTCCCCAAGGAGAGCCCATTCTTCGAGGAAGGGGGCCTCCGGCTCTTCACGGACGGCAAGAACGCGGCCGACCTCGAGCCCGCCTCCGGAGCCCGCCCCTCCCTCGCCGGCTATTTGAAGGCCCACTTGGACCGGCTCCGGCCCGGCGACTACTTCGCGCTCCTCGCCTACCTGGAGATGAACGACGCCCACGAGAGGGCGCTGGCCGCCATCCGGCACTCCGTCCGCGACCGCAAGCGGGTGGCCACCTGCCTGGGCTTCGGGCCCCGCTTCCTGCACTCCACCGGGCAGGCCTACAAGGGGGGCCCCAACTCCGGCGTCTTCCTCCAGCTCACGGCGGAGGACGCCCTGGATCTCCCGGTGCCCGGCCAGAAGTACACCTTCGGGGTGGTGAAGGCGGCGCAGGCGCGGGGGGACTTCCAGGTCCTGGCCGAGCGGGAGCGCCGGGCGCTGCGGGTCCACCTGGGCAAGGACGTGGCGGCGGGCCTGGCCACACTCACCGCCGCCATCAATCGGGCCCTGGCCTAGCCGCGCCCGGGCTTCTCCGAGCAGAGGGAGCATATGCAGCTGGGGATGGTCGGGCTGGGACGCATGGGCGCCAACATGGTGCGCCGGTTGCTGAAGGGTGGGCACGAGTGCGTTGTGTTCGACCGCGACCCCGCCAACGTGAAGCGGCTGGCCGGGGAGGGGGCCACGGGCGCGACCACCCTCGACGACTTCGTGGCCAAGCTGAAGCCGCCGCGCGCGGCCTGGCTGATGGTGCCGGCCGCGGCCGTGGAGGCGACCCTCACCGACCTCGCGGGCCGGCTCCAGAAGGGCGACACCATCATCGACGGCGGCAACTCCTACTACATCGACGACATCCGGAGGGCCCGGGAGCTGACCGCCCGGGGCCTGCACTACCTGGACGTGGGGACGAGCGGCGGGGTCTGGGGCCTGGAGCGCGGCTATTGCCAGATGATCGGCGGCGAGGCGGACGTGGTACGGCGCCTGGATCCGATCTTCAAGACCCTGGCCCCCGGCCGCGGCGGCATCGAGCGCACGCCGGGAAGGGAGAAGGTGGGGGGGACCGCCGAGGAGGGCTACCTGCACTGCGGGCCCTCCGGAGCCGGCCACTTCGTGAAGATGGTCCACAACGGGATCGAGTACGGCCTCATGCAGGCCTACGCCGAGGGCTTCGACATCATGCGCGGGGCCGTCTCGCAGGAGTTGCCCGAAGCGCATCGATTCGCGCTCAACGTGGCGGACATTGCCGAAGT
>DATMQU010000133.1:0-10427 GCA_035566715.1 Vicinamibacteria bacterium | reverse complement strand
AAGGACCTCGCTTCCCTGGAGGCCCGGGCCGAGAACGCAGGAGCGCCCTGGACACCCGGCCGGGTTCCAAGCTGGAGCCCGGAATGAGACTGGCTGGGCCTCGCGGCGGCGCCTTCCGTATCGCCCTGCGTCGCCCGCGTGGTTGATTCGAACAAATCCTACGGCCGCATAAACCCGCCACGCTTGGCAAGGATAGCGGGAATAACTGCGTCCCGTTTCCAGGCTGGACAGATCCAGCGCTCAGGAGGGACCGATAGCAAGCCGGCTCAGGGTCGGGGTCGCGCGAGCACCTCGGCGCGGCCTCCGGCGAGCATTGGGGGCCAAAGCAGAGCCTTGCCCTGAGACGCGGGGGTCAATATCCAACAACCTTCCCAGACCCGCTTTTTATTTGGGCTGAGTCGCCGGTTCATTCCCTGCGGCGGGAGGAGGCTCGGGAGCTTTGCCCGGGTCCTGCTTACTGTTCACACTGATCGACACGGCCACGTCCCAGGCGTTATGGATTCCGAGGAACAGCAGCAGCATTGATACCGCTGCGACGCCGTAAAGGCTTTGCTCCATTCGGCGCCGGATCAGAAACCCTAGGACCAGCAGGGCACCATAGACCAACGTCGGTAGCGCCACATGCCAGAGCCAATCCTCGCCAACGGGAACATAGCGGCTTCCGAGGCGGCGCATGGTCAGTCCGACGAGCCCGCCGTAGATCAGACCCGCGACGCCAGCCGCGCCGAAGGCCAGACTCAGGCTGGTGACGTTTTGCCCGGGAACGGTCAGGAAGGCCGCCAACCCCAGCACCGAGCCAAAGTGAACGATCGTCGGTGTGACAAAGGCGCGCATGCCGGCCGAGGTCATGCCGCGACTCCGGTTCGCGGCCAGCGCGATGACGACGAAAGTGAGACCCGTGAGCGCGGCCGCCGCCGAGCCGGTGATCACGTAGAAGTTTGCCCAATCCGTGAGCGCTGACAAGCCCGTCATGCTAGCTCCGCCTCGAGTACGCTAGCCATCAAATCTTCCCGGGAACGCCACGCAGGAAAGCGCAACTCGGCGGCGGGTGTCGGCGTCTTCTCCCACGCGCCGGCAGCCTTCCCGGTGCGCGTGAAAATACCACACTTGCCTGAGCTGAAGAGGCTGCGCTATCTGACCTTCAGCGAACGACCTGTGTCTGTGCGCGTGAGAGCGAGCACCGGGAGCGACCCCCGGCGCTTGAGGTCGCTTGTTCCGGTGTCGGTGGCGGAGAAGGATCCAGGGTGCGGCCGCGGGCGCGAGAAGATTTGGGACGCAGCTCGAGAGAGTGAGTACTGCCCTAGGGCGTGACGTTGATCGTCCCGGTCATGGAGGAATGAATCTTGCACGAATAGGCAAACGTTCCCGCCGCGCTGAATGTGATAGCAGGGCTGCTGGTCACCCCCGGAGTGAGCAGCCCCGTATCAAATCCGCCCCCCGTGGCTGTATGCCCGGGTGCGGTAACGTAGTCGACGTTTTGCCAGAAGACCTTCTGGCCGATCTTAAGACTCGCGGGGTTTGGGGAGTAGGAGTTGCTGCCGGACATGCTCAATATCTTGATGGTGAGGGGACTGGGAATGGGACTCGGCGACGGAGTCGGCGTCGGACTAGGCGTGGGAGTCGGCGTGGCACTCGGCGAGGGAGTCGGCTTGTGCTTCGGGCTCGGAGTTGGTGTTGGTGTGGGGTGGCCAACCGGCGGCGAGAATGGTGTGAGGGGCTCGGTGCCTGGGGGGATCGCCACAGTGGTTTCGATGGGCGAGGGCTTGGACGTACCTTCTTTGCAATTTCCGATCAGCGCCGCGACCGTGACACCCAAAACCAACGTCCCCACGACCGGGAAGCCCATTCTACTGGACATAAGTCCCCCTACTGCGTGAAGGACAAACCCACCCTTGAGTCTAGCAGTTGGGCCACCTCCATGGGAATCATGGTCGGATCTCCAAGTCGCAAACCCCTCCCCTACTCAGCTAGTCAGCCCGTTCTATCGGGCTTATTGTGCCGAGCGCTACCGCGATTCGTTGAGGAAGGAGACGAGCTCAGGAATCACCTGCTCCGGCGCCTCGTCCACGAGCCAGTGCCCAGAGCCTTTGATGACGACGCCCTTCACGTTCGTGGCGACGAGGCGCGCCTGATCGATCAGGAACTGCCCGGACGCCTTCTCGCCCGTAAGCACCAGCACCGGCATCGAAAGCTTGGTCGCGCTCAGCTGGGCGAAGTCGCGGGCGTCGCGCTCGAAGTTACGGAAGTACTCGAAGCCCGCCCGCATACCCCCCGGCTGCGCATAGGCCGCCGCGTAAAGTTGCCGGTCCTCCTCGGAAACAGAGTGCTTCGGGTCCGCCGCAAAGTCATTCCAGAAATGCTCGAAGTAGACTCGCTCGCGGCCCTTCACCAGCGCCAGCGGAACCTCTCCATAGAAGTGGAAATGCCAGAGGTCGCGCATGAGCCAGACGTCCTTCCAGTTCCCGATGCCGGGCAGGAACGCGTCCATCAAGACCACGCGCTCCGTGGCCTCGGGGAACTGGGCGGCGTAGGCGTAAGCCACCATCAGGCCGATATCGTGGCCGACGATGCTCACGCGCTTGAAGCCCAGAGACGACGTCAGCTCGTGGATGTCCACGGCCATGTTTTTCTTGTCGTAACCCGCCTCCGGCTTGGCCGATTTGCCGGCGCCGCGCAGGTCCGGGACGATGACGGTGTGACGCTCATAGAGCCGCGGCAGAATCCGCCGACCCCACATGTGACCCGTCTGGGCATATCCGTGGAGCAGGACCACGGGGCTGCCCTTGCCGCCGATTAGGTAGTACAGCCGAGTACCGTTGACATCCGCGAAGTGACCGATGAAGCCCGCGCTGGGTGGATTATTCGCGGTCACTGGCGGTGAATATCCCAGCAGCAGGCCGCCGCTGGCCGCCGCCGCCATGGCGAAGAGGCTGGTTCTGGATGACGCTGGCAGCCTGAGCATTAGATTCTCCTTTGTTGGTCTCGCGACCATCCAGGATACGACCTGCGATCACTGTGTGACAAATCCAGGCGTTCCTGGCAGGGTGTGCGGCCGGCTCAGCGATTGTAGCCCTATACCGCCGTGGCCAAAGAGCTGGGAGGACTCTTGTGCCGCGCCGTCGAGGCGTGCGATGCTCGGGGGGCTGTTAACGCGACCTACTTTTCACTGGTGAGGTACTCATGGCCTGCACACCCCAGGAGCTGAAGCACGTCCCTCTCTTCGCCCTCCTCGACGACGAGGAGACGGCCGTACTCGCGGCCCAGGTGGAGCTGAAGAGGTTCGCCCCGCGCGAGCGCATCTACAAGGCAGGCGATGAGGGGGGGCGAGCCTACGTCATGATCTCGGGGCGGGTCCGCGTTACGACCATCGACCAGGACCAGCAGGAGGTCGTCGTCGACGAGCCGGGGCACGGCGAGTTCTTTGGCTTCGCTTCGATGCTGGAGAAGACACCCCATCACACCGACGCTCTCGCTCTCGAAGACACGACTTGTCTCGAGGTCGACCGCAAAGACATAGCGGTTCTCCTGGAGCGCAAGCCCATGGCCGGAATGGATATGCTCACCGTGCTCGGCCGCCAATATCACGCGGCGCAGCAGCTCGTCCGTGTCCGCGCCAGTCGCAACCCCAACGTCATCATCGAGACCGCGGCGACGTTTGGGGAGAGAATCGCGGATCAAGTCGCCCGCTTCGGCGGCTCATGGACGTTCATCATCCTTTTCTCGATCGTTGTCGCCATCTACTCGGCCATCCAGGTCTCTCTGGGCAACCGCGCCTGGGATCCTTATCCGTTCATCCTTCTGAACCTGTTTCTCTCCATGTTGGCGGCCATCCAGGCCCCGGTCATCATGATGAGCCAAAACCGGCAGGACACTAAGGATCGGCTGCGGGGTGAGCTCGACTATGAGGTCAACCGGCGGGCCGCGTCGGACATCCAAGGCCTGGCCAGCAAGGTGAACCTCCTCAGTGAGCACATCGGCGACATCAAGGACGTCTTGAGCAAGATACCTCCCCCGAACCCTCGTGCCGAGTCCGCGCAGTAGCGCCCTTTTGGAGTTCGACACTAGTGTGACAGCTCGGGGACCTACCTCATGCGGCTCCACACGAAAGAGAAAGCAGAATCGAGGATTGGACCCGCGCTCTCCGAAGGAGCCCCTTGCCCCTTAAAATGGGGGCCATGAATCCTCGGGGGCGTGGGGGGTTGTGATGGGAAGGGATCGTTGCTGAGGCCAACGCTTTTTCTGCCTCTGAGCTCTGCGGCCAGGTCCCGGGCGCGGGGACAAGGCCTCAGATATGTGCTCGCTACCTATCTGCTGCTCGCGGGCAGCAGCGTCTTCGGCGAGCCACTGCAAGGTCGGGTGAGCGGAGTCGTCATCGACCCGAGCGGTGCGGTGGTGCCCGGGGCGAGCGTCGCTCTGAAACGCGCAGACGCAGTTTTTGCCTCTCTGAAGACCAACGCCGACGGTCGCTTCCTCTTCGAGCAAGTCCCCCCCGGCAAGTATGAGGTGGAGGTGCGACTTGACGGGTTCAAAATGGCCCGCGTGCGCGCGGCCGTCGGAAAGGGATCGAGCCCTCCCCTCAACGTCCCCCTCGAGGTCGCTCCCGTCGCGGAGGAAGTGACGGTGGGAGAGGGCGGGCTCTCCACGCATCCGGGCGAGAACCGCGATGCCGCCACGGTGGATCGGAAGATGCTGGACGGCCTGCCCGTCTTCGACCAAGACGTCATCTCGACCCTATCGGCGTTTCTCGACCAGGGAGCAATCGGCTCCGACGGCGTCTCCCTCGTCGTGGACGGGGCGGAGGCCAACCGCGTGCTGGTGTCGCCGTCGGCCATCCAAGAGGTGCGGATCAACCAGAACCCCTACTCCGCCGAGTACTACCGCCAAGGCCGGGGCCGGATCGAGATCGTCACGAAAAAAGAGGAGCCGGAGTACCACGGGGAGCTGAACGTGCTCTTCCGCGACTCGGGCCTCAACGCGCGAAATCCGTTCGCTCCCGAGAAGGCTCCCGAGCAGCGGCGCGTCTACGAAGGGAACTTGTCGGGCCCAATAGGGCCAAGCAAGACCACGACGTTCCTCCTGACGCTGGACCGGCAGGAGGAAGACCTCCAGTCGATCGTGGTCGCCGCCGGTCTGGGTGGGGCGATCCGCGCCAACGTGGCCACGCCCCAGCAGACGACCGAGTTTTCGGCGCGGGTCACGCGGCAGTTCGGGGCCAAGCACACCCTCTGGGCCCAGTACGCCCTCGAGGACCGTGCGCAGACGAACCAGGGAGCGGGCGGGTTCACGCTGCCCCAGGCGGCGGCCAATTTTGCGTACCACGAAGACGACCTCGACCTGAGTGATCGGGTCGCATCCTCGAAGATCGTGAACCAGATCGCTCTCCACTTCGAATGGAACCACGGCTCCACCACGAGCCTCAATCCAGGAACCCGGATCGTCGTCCAGGACGCCTTCACCACCGGGGGCGCTCAAGCCGACCAGCGGCAGACGGAGATGGACTTCAAGCTTTTCGACACCTTCTCCTGGATCCTCGGGAAGCACCTGCTGAAGGCGGGCATCCAGGCGGCGGAATGGAGCCACCGGACGTACAACGACCTTTCGAACCGCGGGGGGACGTTCTTCTTCTCGAGCCTTGCCTCCTACCAGGCGGGCCAGCCCTACGCCTTTACGCAGCAGACGGGGAACGGCTTGGTCCCCCTCTTTCAGGAAATCGCCGGCGGCTTCGTCCAGGACGAATTCCAGCTCAGCCCGAGCCTCTCGCTGGCCGTCGGCGGCCGGTATGACTACCAGAACTTCCTCCGCCGGGGTCACCTGGTGCCGCGGGCCTTCGCCGCGTTCGCACCCGGCAGTGGGAAGAGCGTCGTGCTGAGGGCCGGGATCGGCCTCTTCAACGACCGCTTCCCGCCCGTCGCGTTCGCCAACCTGCTTCAGCACGACGGATCCCACTTGAACACCTACCTGGTCTTGAACCCGTCTTACCCCGACATCGGGGGCGCGGGGCTCCTGGCGCAACCGCTGAGCCTCGTCCGCTTCGCGCCGGTCATCACGACCCCATACACGATCCAATACAGCTTCGGGGCGGAGTGGGCGGTCGCTACGGGGACGACGGTCTCCGCGACCTACCGAGCATCGCGCGGCGTGAGCCTCCTCCGTTCGCGCGACGTGAATGCTCCGGCCGGCCCTCTCTACCTGGCACGTCCGGACCCCACGCTGGGGCAGGTACGGGAGATCGAGACGGCGGGGCGCCAGGTGGGTGACGCCCTCGAGCTCAGCTTCCGGGGGAAGATCGGGAAGAGGTTCAACGGACTGGCTCAGTACACGCTGAGCCGGACCGAGAACAACACGAGCGGGGTCAATTTCTTCCCCGCGAACAACAGCGACCCCTCAGCGGAGTGGGGACCGGCCGACTTCGACCAGCGGCATCGCCTGAATCTCCTGGGCACGGTGGATCTGCCATGGGTGAAGCTGGGGATAGGCCTGAACGCGGCCTCTGGCAAGCCCTACACCCTGACGACCGGGATCGACACCAACCATGATGGCTTCGCGTCAGACCGGCCCCTGGGAGTGGGGAGGAACACCCTCCGGATCCCCGGCTACGCCAATCTCGACCTCTCGTTGACCCGGGAGATCCCGCTGAGCGCGGCGAGGGGCAAAAAAGGCCCCTCCGCCAAGCTTGGTTTGAGCGTCTTCAACGCCTTGAACTCCTTCCACACGGCCACGATAGAGGGCGACGAGAGCTCACCCTTCTTCGGGCAGCCGATCGCCGCGCTGCCGGCGCGCCGGCTCCAGCTCTCCGCCAGGGTCAGCTTCTAGCCGATTGGGCTTGGATCCATCGCTGTCCCCTGACAGAGTGGGGTCAGGATCCGGCGCGAACGCCTCAGCGCGACATCAATACCGGGATCGTCGCCTCGTGGAGAGCCGTTCGAGTTACCCCGCCGAAAACGAGCTCGGTAAGCCGGGAGTGTCCATAGGCACCCATAACGACGAGGTCGGCCCCGAGCTCGGAGGCTCGAGAGAACATCAGGCGACCGACGTCCTGGCCGCCCGACGCCATCCGTCGAACGTCCACGCGAACGCCGTGGCGGGCGAGGTGGCGCGCGATGTCGGCCCCGGGCTCCTCCCCGTGGTCCGCCGGGTGGCTCTCCGGGTCCACGACGAGCAGCTCCACCGCCTCCGCACGCGCCAAGAACGGAAGGGCATCCGCCACCGCTCGTGTCGCCTCCCGACCCGCATTCCAGCCGACGAGAACACGGCGTCCCGCCGACGGTGGTGGCGCCGGGGGAAGCAGCAGGACCGGCCGCCCCGAAGCCAGGACCAGGGTCTGCGGAAGGTCGAGCGGGATAGCATCACGGCCAGCCGACTCCGGTCGGCCCACGATCGCCAGGTCGGCGTAGCGGGCATGTACCACCATGTCCTCGGCCACCAAGTGCCGGACGGACCTCCATTCCGCCTGTAGCCCGCCGCCCTTCGCCGCCTTCTCGAAGCCATCGCGCAGTTTCTTCTCCTGCCGCGAGACCTCCGCGTCGTAGCTTGCGATGAGCTCCTGCATCGCTCGACCTCTCACGTAGGCTGCGGAGCCCTCATTCGCCAGGGGAGGCCAGACGAAGGCCCCCGTCAGGTGCGCCCCGTGCTCCTGGGCCAGCCGGGCCGCGAACTCGATGTACCCGGAGCCGTCGCGCCGCCCATCCACGAAGACGACCACGTCCTTGATCTCGAACATTGGCAGTTCCCCCTAGCAGTCCGATAGTCCAAGGGAAGAAGACCGCGCGTTCACGTCGCGTCGAATTGCGTCCGATCGTAGCCGTAGCGATCCTACTTTGTAAATCCATTTCGTAGCGCTCGGCTCTAGGACCAAAGGTTGACTTCAGGTTCCAAGCGTTATCCATCCTGCCCGTTCGCCACCTCACTGCGCGCATGAACGGTCGCGGAGGCGGCTACCCCAACCAGCCAAGCGAGTAGGCAGGGCACCAGCAGCACGTTGGCGAAGACCATGCCGGCAGCGGAATTCGCCCAAGCCATGGCGGAGAGAATCGAGCCGCCAGCGACCACTCCGAAACCCGCCATCAGGACCCATCGCGGATAGGCACGACGCGAGACCCACACCAGCAGCAGCGCCGAAATCGTGTAGAGACCGTTGGCCAGGAAGCCGGTCAACAGGACCGCGGCCCTGTGCCAGGCGAGGAAACCCGCAGCGTTCCCCGCACGGGCCAAGCCCGGCAGTACGAACACCTCAACCGCCTGGGCGGTCCAGTCGGCGCCGACCGCGGCGACGGTTAGAAGAATCGCGGTCCTCAAAGGCGCCGGGGGAACTCCGTGGGACCGGTGAGCCGCCGCGAAGCGGGCATAGAAGTTGAGTATCGTCAGGGCCGCGACCGTCCAGGTGATCCAGCCCGCGGTCCACCAGAGCCGCTCCTGGTCTACAAAGCGAAGCCGGTCTGCTAGGTCAGCGTTTGTCTCAAGGCCACGGCGGAGGATCAGCGCCATCGCCAGGCCCGCCATGAGATGAGCCGCGAACGCGAGCCACGCCGCTCGGCTCAAGCGCCGCCACCGGGGGTTCATGGCAGGTCGCGCACGGAGAGATTGAGTCCGCGCTGGCCGCATTCCAATTCCAGCTCCGCGCGGCTCAGCCACCGATCCACGGGGACAATCCCCCTCTCCACGGCTCCTCCCGCGAGCAGACGTGCAGCCATGACGGCCGCGGGCATGACGGGGATTCTCTGCCCCGAGTGCTCCGCGACCACGCACGCCTGACGGCGGACCGGAAGGCCCCCCTTGAAGCCAGACGCCTCGACGCCGACGGCGCCCCAGTCGTGCCCCAGGAAGCCGAGAACCCCCATCGCGGGAGCCAGCCACCCGGCCCAGGGGCCCCACTGGATCCCGAGCCTCCTCGAGAGCCACGCCAAAGCGGATGCGCCATGGTTCAAGAGGGCCAGCTCCGCCCCAACCCGGAACTCCACGCGGCGCGCGCTAAAGAGCGTCGGGAAGATCTCGTGGTCCGGCACGTCGACCAGATACCCGCGCCGCCGGCCAACCGGCACAGGGAATTGGAACCTTCGAGGCTCGGACCACCCGGGGACGGTCCGCCATTCGCCTTCCCTCCAGAGCCGGCAGGACTTGCCGAGGGAGGCCAGCAACGAAGCGACGGTCCCCCGGTTCCGCGGGAAGCGGTTCCCCGGGGCGATCTGGACGAAGACAGCGTCGACGCGATCCATGTCCTCGGCCGCCATCCGCGCCAGGAGCCCCGAGAGGGCGGGCACCGCGGACCAGCCGACGCACACGGTGGGAACGTCCGCTCCGTCCTGCCGGGCCACCCACTCTCTTGCTCTCACAAAGAATTCCCGGTCGTCGCTCAGATCGATGTAGGGCACTCCGTGTTCGACGCAGGCCTGGAGCAGAGTCAGCGGGAGCCCTTGATAGGGGCCGGCTGCGCACACTGCCGCACGGACCAGGGGCACGAGGGCGTCGACAGTGTCTGGCTGCGTGAGATCGCACACGCAGGGAGTCAGGCGCTGCGCGAGCCCAGGGTCGAAGCTGCCCAGCAATTCGTCCAGCCCGCTCTTTCGGCGCCCCGCGACCAAGAGGTTGGCGTCGGTGTGGCGCAGCAGATCCTGGACGAGAAGCGAACCGAAATACCCGCCTGCCCCGACCACCAGGATGCCGGAGGACTCTTGCCGCATCACGTGACGATTATTCCATCGTTGGTTCGCGCGGAATCACCAAAACGGTCTTGCGCGGGGGCGCCTGGAAGAGGGGGTTGCGGACTCCCACGCAACAGCTTTGTCAAGGGTCAGGAACTTTTGGCGCCCCTCTCTCGTCACTAACATTGATCCACTCGCTTGACACGTTGGCTGGGCCATGCCCAGAATTTATTTCCGAATCCCATAGATCTGAACGGAGGCTCGCGATGTTGGCGCTCAACAGTCCGCTGGCCTGGATAACTGCCACCACTCTCCTCGTGCTCTTCTACCTCATCTTGTCGACCCGGCGCATTGGGCCGACCGAGGTCGGACTCGTCACCAAGCGCTTCGGCTTGCGCCGCCTGAGCCAGGACAACCCCATCGCATTCAACAAAGAGGCCGGGTACCAAGCGGATCTGCTAATGCCGGGCCTGCGCTTCAAGCCGTTCCTGGTTTACTCCGTGACCCGGTTCCCCTGGGTGCAGGTGCCGGCGGGCGAGATCGGCGTCGTGATCGCTCAAGTGGGCAGGCCCCTTCCCATCGGAGCAAAGTCGGCGGTTTACAAGACGGACTTTGGCAACTTCTCCGACTTGCGTAGTTTCGTCAGCAGCGGCGGGCAGAAGGGCGTGCAGCGACCCGTCCTGCCGCCGGGGACGCTCGTTCCGATTCATCCCGTCGGCTTCATGGTCATCACGAAGAGCGAGGTGTATGGCCAGCCCATCTCGCCTGAGCTGCGCGCCAAGGCTGGCC
>DATMQU010000132.1:0-3027 GCA_035566715.1 Vicinamibacteria bacterium | reverse complement strand
TCTACCTCATCCCCCGCGCGGGCGAACCGGTGGCCATCCTGCACGTGATCGAGCCCCATGCCCTGAAGGGTGCGCCCGGGAGGAGCGTCCTCTACCGCTCCTGGAAGGAGCTGGAGTCCTTGCTGGCCTCCCACCTCAAGGGGGTGAAGCGCGTGGCCATGGAGTACAGCCCGGGCGCGGCCATCCCCTACGTAGGTCGGGTGGACGCGGGGACGATCGAGATGGTGCGGGCGGCGGGGCCGGAGGTCGTGACCTCGGCCGACCTCGTCCAGGCCTTCGAGGCCCGCTGGACGCCGGAGCAGAAGACGCTCCACGATCGAGCCGCCCGCGACACCCTGCTCGCCAAGGACGAGGCTTTCCGGTTGATCCAGGATCGCTTGGCCTCGGGTCGGTCCCTGAAGGAGAGCGAGGTCCAGGCCTTCATCCAGGCCCGTTTCGAGGCCCGCCACCTCTTCACCCACCACCCCTGCATCGTGGCCGTGAACGAGCACGCCTCCGACCCCCACTTCGAGACCGCCCCCGGCCCCGACGACCGCGAGATCAAGAGGGGGGACCTGGTCCTCATCGATCTCTGGGCCAAGGTGGCGAACGACGCCCGGGCCGTGTACTACGACGCCACCTGGATGGGCTACTGCGGGAAGGACGTGCCCGCGCGGATGCGCGAGGTCTGGGAGGCGGTGAAGGGGGCGCGGGACGCGGCGGTGGCCTTCGTCAAGGACTCGGTCAAGGCCGGGCGCACCATCCACGGCTACGAGGTGGACGACGTCTCGCGGCGCTATATCGAGGCCCGCGACTTCGGCCCCTACTTCCTCCACCGCACCGGCCACTCCATCGGCTACGAGGTCCACGGCAACGGCGTCAACATCGACAACCTGGAGACCCGCGACCAGCGCACGATCATCCCCGGCGTCTGCTTCTCGATCGAGCCGGGGGTCTATCTTCCGGAGTTCGGGGTGCGCAGCGAGATCGACATGTACGTGGGCGAGGGCCAGGCCGAGGTCACGGGCGACATCCAGCGCGAGCTCCTGCTCCTGGCCTGAGGCGGGGGCGTGAGATAATCCGCCTATGAAGACGCGAATCCTGGGGCGGACCGGCCTCGCGGTCTCCGAGATCGGCTACGGGGCCTGGGGGATCGGGGGCGGCATGTGGGTCGGGGCCCAGGAGGACGAGAGCCTCCGCGCCCTGCACCACGCCATCGACCGGGGCGTCAACTTCATCGACACCGCGATCGTCTACGGGGACGGGCAGAGCGAGCGCCTGGTGGGCCGGCTCCGGCGCGAGCGGAAGGAGACCATCTGGGTGGCGACCAAGATCCCGCCCAAGAACCTGGTCTGGCCGGCGGCCAAGGGGGTGCCCGTCTCCAAGGTATTCCCGGGCGACCACATCGTCCGCTCCTGCGAGCAGAGCCTGCGCAACCTCGACCGCGACTCGGTGGACCTCCTTCAGCTCCACGTCTGGCGGGACGAGTTTCTGGAGGAGGACGGCTGGAAGGACAAGTTCCTCTCCCTAAAGCAGGCGGGCAAGGCGCGCTTCCTCGGCATCTCCATCAACGACCACGACCCCGGCTCCGCCCTGCGCGCGGTGGCCTCGGGCCTCTTCGACACCGTGCAGGTGATCTACAACATCTTCGACCCCACGCCCGCGGACGCCCTCTTCCCGGCCTGCCGGAAGCACGGGGTGGGCGTGCTGGCCCGGGTGCCCCTGGACGAGGGGGGGCTGACGGGCACCATCACCCCCAAGAGCGTGTTTCCCCAGGGGGACTTCCGCAATGAATATTTCCGCGGCGACCGCCGGCGGGAGGTGTCCGAGCGGGCGGAAGCCCTGAAGACGCTGCTCGACGGGGAGGCGAAAACCCTGCCCGAGCTGGCCCTGCGGTTCTGCCTCAGCCCGGACGCGGTGTCGACCGTGATCCCGGGCATGCGGCGGGTGAGCACGGTGGACGCGAACGTCGCCGTCTCCGACGGGCGCCCGCTCTCCCCCGCGCTCCTGGCCCGGCTGCGGACGCACGCCTGGCCCCGCAACTTCTACCCCGACTAAAGGGCCGGCTCTAGTCCCCGAGCCCCGAGGAGAGCGCGGTCTCGGGCCTTATGAAGCTGAAGGCGCCCGCCTCCCGGTGGATGGCTTCCACCGCCTCCACCCCGATCTGCTCCGCGGCCCGCAGCCCTTCCCGCACCTGATCGGTGTGGGAGACGGTGCTGTTGTCGCAGCAGAGGGCCACGGGCACGCCCGCCTCCAGGAAGGCGTGGATCGGGTGCCGGGCCCCCGCGGGAACGGCCCCCGTGTGGTAGTTGCTGGAGAGGCAGCACTCGACCGCGATCCGATCCCGGGCCAGGCGGCGGAGCAGGTCCCTGTCCTTCTCGGCCGCGCAGCCGTGGCCGATGCGGTTCGCCCCCAGCTCGTCCACGGCCTGCCAGACGTACTCCGCCGCTGCATCCTCCCCCGCATGGGCGGTGAGGCCCAGGTGGCCGAGGCGGGCGATCTCGTAGGCGCTGCGGAAGAGCCGGGGGGGATTGCCCCGCTCCGGTCCCGCGATGTCGAAGCCCACCACCCCCGTCCGCTCGTGGAGGTGCTGGGCCTCGGCCAGGGCCTGGCGGGCCAGGATCTTGGCGATGTGGGGTCCGTGCTGGCGCATGGCGATCACCACCAGGCCCAGCTTCATCTGGGGGTGGCGCTTCCGCGCGTGGTTCATGCCGGAGAGGGCGGAGCGGATGGACTGCCGGGGGGTGAGGCCGGCATAGGTGTGGATGACGGGGGAGTACCGGAGCTCGAGGGTCACCACCCCCGCCGCCGCCGCCGCGTCCACGATGGCCTCCGTGGCCTTGCTGATGTTCTCGTAGAACTGGGTCACCCAGAGGGGGTAGTGCATCTTGTCCAAGTAGGCGAGGAGGGTGCCTTCCTCCCCCTCCTGGATCTCCAGGTGGCGGCGCATCTCCTCCAGGCTGTCCACGGGGCTCAAGCGGTAGTGCCGCATCAGCTCCCAGGTGACCTCGGCGGGGATGGAGCCGTCGACGTGCTGGTGGAGTTCGA
>DATMQU010000131.1:0-3248 GCA_035566715.1 Vicinamibacteria bacterium | reverse complement strand
ACAAAAGACACGCGGAACTGGGCGCCGTACGCCTCATTCGCTTCGACTGCCTGCTCCAGGAAGGGGCCGATCTCGAGGGGGCGCAATTCAAAGGGCATGGTTCCGGATTCGATCTTCTGAAGATCGAGCACGTCGCCGATCAGCCGCACCAGACGCTGGCTGTTTCGGTGGGCCACCTCCACGAGCTGGCGGGCCTTCTCGGGCAGCCCCGCGGCCAAGCCAGAGTTCAGGAGACCGAGGGAGCCGTGGATGGAGGTTAAGGGCGTCCGGAACTCATGGCTGACCAAAGAAATGAACTCGTCTTTCATCCGCTCCATCTTCTTGTGCTCATCGATCTGGTCCTGGGCCACCTTGTAATCGCGGAGGATGACCGCGACCCGCCGCCGCAGCTCGTCGTTGAGGTCGCTCAGAATGGCGTTGGCCTCCTGGAATCCACGGTGGGTCATCTCGAAGGGGGCCAGGGTCTCGGCGAAGAACTCGGAGGCCTTTTTTGCGATGCGAGAGCTCTCCGTTGGCGCGAGCATCTGCAGAAGGACCGAGACCAGGGCTTCCTGGTGGAGCGCCGCCACCTCGAGGACGCCGAGGTCCTGGGCCAGGGCGTCCCGCCCGACTTGGTAGGCCTGGAGAAGGGCGCCCTCGCCTCCCGTCTCCAGGTAGTCTTGGAGAGCGCGGGAGTACCGACCGGTCAGCTCTTCGAGGGTCGTCTTCACGCCGGCTCCGCGGTGAAGCGGGCCACCAGAACGAGAGCGTCGTCCGTCGTCTTGCCCCATTGGGCCAAGATGCGATCGGCGAGGGCCTGGGGGTTGGGGGTCGCGGTCACCTCCGCCGTGAAAGCCACATCCACGCCGTCGGTCGCGAACGCGAGGACGTCACCGGGGTTGACGGTGAGAACCGAAGCGGAGAGGATCGGGAGCCGATAGCCCACGACACCGCCGCGAAGCAACAGCGACTCTCGGGCCGGGACTGCTCCCTGGTCCGCCCGGACCAGGATCCCCTCCACGTTGCCGATACCCAACCAGGTGAGGCTGCCGTCCAGGGCGTTGAAGGAAGCCAGGCTCATCACGACGCCGCGAGTCTCTTGGAGAACCCTTTGGCAGCGTCTCACCAGGGAGATCACGCTGTCGTGGGCGTGGGTGCGGAGCGAATCCACCGCGGCCCGGGCGGCGGCGGCCGCCTCCGCCCCGTGACCCAGGCCGTCCAGGGCGGCCAGGAGCGTCCCTCCGGGGAAGGCCTGAACGACGTGCAGATCTCCAGACTCCTCCTCCCCCGGCCGGGGGCGGAGCGCCACGGCCCATTCCAGGCGGGTTGCGGACCCGGAGGGCCGCTCATCCTCCCTCAAGGCACCCATTTCTTCACGGAGACGGTCGTTCCCTTGCCGATCTGAGAGACGATCTCGAAATCGTCCATCAACCGCCGGACGCCGGGAAGGCCGAGCCCGAGGCCTCTCCCCGTGGTGTAACCGTCTTGCATGGCCCGGGGCACGTCGTGGATCCCGGGGCCCTCGTCCCGCGCCACGATCATGATGCCGTTCCGGCCGCCTTTTTGGGCCGGGCTCAGGCGGATCTCGCCCGTCTTGGCGTATTCGAGGATGTTCCGGGCCAGCTCGGAAATAGCGGTGGCGATCACCGTCAAGTCGCTACCGTCGAAGCCGAAGCGGGAGGCAAGGGCGCGGCCCTCCTGGCGAGCGGCCACGATGTCCGCCGCCGACCGGATGGCGACCGTGATTACGGATCGCCCGACGGCGTCACCGGGCGCGGCCTCGTCCGCGCTAGACATGAGGGGCGCCGGCCTTCTTCACCTGGTCGAGGTAGGCGAGCCCCTCCTCGAGGTCGAGGGCGGTGGCGACGTCCTCAAGGGTGAGGCCGAGCTGGACCATGGCAAAAGCCACCTCGGGCTGGATTCCCACGATCACCGTTTCTGCACCCCGCAGCCGGATCATGTGGGCGATCGCCCGGAGCGTGCGCACGGCGAAGGAGTCCATTACGTCGAGGACCGTGACGTCCACAATGGCTCCCCGGGACCGATACCGGCCCACCTGTTGCACAAGGTCATCACGGAGCTGGAGCAGGTCCTCATCGCTGAGGGCCGACTGAATGGAAGCGATGAGGTAGTCTCGCTGTTTAAGGATCGGTACCCGCATGGTCTAGGCTCAGGGCCTCGGGGGTTCCACTGCCGGCGCCTCTCCGGTCATGATCACCTTGTAGCCGAGCAGGCGTTCGGCTTCTTCGATACCTCCCTGCAGGTCGCCCACGGCGTTGATCTTCCCAAGGTCCACCCCGATGGTGACCAGGGTCTGGGCGATCTCGGAGGAGAGACCGGTCACGATGACGTTCGCACCCATCAGCCGGGAGGCATCCACGGTCTGGACCAGGTGGTTGGCCACCGAGGCGTCCACGGAGGGCACACCCGTGATGTCCACCACCACGACCTTCGCGCGGTTGGCCCGGATCCCCCGGAGGAGTTGCTCCGTGAGCTGCCGCGCCCGCTGGGGGTCGATGACACCGATGATGGGCAGGATGAGAAGGCGGTCTCGAACCTGGAGGACGGGCGTGGAGAGCTCACGGATGGCCTCTTGCTGCTGGCGGATGATGCGCTCGCGCTCCTGGACGAAGCCGACGGCCACGGTGTTGGCGATGCGGTTGGCGGCGGGCTCG
The DNA here is from genome assembly GCA_035566715.1 of Vicinamibacteria bacterium. Lineage (GTDB taxonomy): Bacteria > Acidobacteriota > Vicinamibacteria > Fen-336 > Fen-336 > DATMML01. Next base: position 594 of record DATMQU010000131.1, on the reverse strand, counting down.
TAGGCGTCCAGCACCGCATTGAGCAGCGCGAAATCCCCCTGGTACTTCTTGAAGAGCGAGCGGGCGAGAACGTCGCGAAGCAGGAGGACGATGCCCAGCACCTCATGGGTCTCTACCCCCCGGGGGATGATGCGCTCGGAGAGGTTCCGCGCGTAGGCCTGGAGGGCCTCCACGCTTCCCGTCTCGAGCACTTCGACGTAGTTGTCGTACACCGAAGTGGCCTCCGCGAAGATTTCCTCGCGGGTCATGGCGGTGAGGAGCTTGGATTCGGTGATGCGGCGGGCCCACTCCTCACGCAGCTGGGTCCGGTTCTCGCGGAGGTGGGCCACCAGCTCGCGAAGCAACGCGGCAGTTGATTCGGGCTTGGGCTGGGTGGAGTCCACGTTGCCCTTCCTTTCTCTGTCCTTCCGGTCGTTCATTATGGCCTCGCTACTTGCCCCCCTACGGAAGGCGGGGCGACCTCACGGGAACGGGAGGACCGGCAACGCCCCGGCCGGCGCGACGCGGCGGAGGCGCTCACCACACGGGAGCACCATCGCGGCGGATCGCCGGGAAAGCTCTGCGGCAGGCTATCCCCCCCCTGGCTCCCGGTCA
>DATMQU010000130.1:0-5715 GCA_035566715.1 Vicinamibacteria bacterium | reverse complement strand
AGCAGGTTGACGATGATGTTCTCCACGTCCTCGCCCACGTAGCCGGCCTCGGTGAGGGTGGTGGCATCCACGATGGTGAAGGGCACCGAGAGCAGGCGGGCCAGCGTCTGGGCGAGCAGAGTCTTGCCCGTCCCCGTGGGCCCGATGAGCAGGATGTTGGACTTCGTCAGCTCGACGTCGTTCTTCCCCCGCTGCTTGGCGATCTCGATCCGCTTGTAGTGGTTGTAGACCGCCACCGCCAGCTTCTTCTTCGCCTGATCCTGGCCGATCACGTACTCGTCCAGGAACTTCTTGATCTCGTGGGGGACGGGGAGGGTCGACTTGTAGGTGCGTCCCTCGACCCGGCGGTCATCCGCGATGATGTCGTTGCAGACATCGACGCATTCGTCGCAGATGAAGACGGTAGGGCCGGCGATCAGCTTGCGGACGTCGTTCTGGTCCTTGTTGCAGAAGGAGCAACGGAGGACCTCGGAATCGCCGCCTTTCTTCATGGGCCTATCGCTCGCGCCGGCTGATCACTTGGTCCACGATACCATAGTCCTTGGCCTGGGCCGCGTCCATGATGAAATCCCGGTCCGCGTCGGTCGCGAGCTTCTCCAGGGGCTGCTTGGTGTGGAAAGAAAGGATCTGGTTCAGGCGGTCCTTGATGCGGAGGATCTCCTTGGCCTGGATGGCTATGTCCGAGGCCTGACCCTGGGCCCCCCCCCAGGGCTGGTGGATCAGGATCCGCGAGTTGGGCAGCGCGAAGCGCTTGCCCTGGGTCCCTGCGGCCAGGAGAACCGCCCCCATGGACGCGGCCTGGCCCACGCAGATGGTCTGGACGTCCGGGCGCACGAGCTGCATGGTGTCGTAGATGGCCAGGCCGGCGGTGGTGGAGCCCCCGGGGCTGTTGATGTAGACGTGGATGTCCTTCTCGGGGTCCTCCGCTTCCAGGAACAGGAGCTGGGCGATGATCAGATTGGCCACCATGTCGTCCACGGCGGTCCCAATGAAGACGATGTTGTCTTTGAGGAGGCGCGAATAAATGTCGTAGGCCCGCTCGCCGCGGGCCGTCTGCTCGACCACCATCGGCACCAGCGTGCCCGCAAACGGTGATGGAGGATTCATCCTAAGTCCAGTCTAGCATTGGCCTTGAGCAAGTCAAGGGTCTTCTCCTCCCGAATGCGGGCCTTTAGGCCGGGGAGATCGCCCTCCTTCTCCATCTGAGCGCGCAGCGACTCCGGCGACTTCTTGAGCCGCTGGGCGTACCGCGCCAACTCCCCCTCCACCTCGGCTTCCAGGGCCTCGATGCCCTCCCGGCGAGCGATCTCGTCCAGCAGGATGTCCGCCTTGGCCGCCTTCAGGGAGTCCTCCCGCTGGGCGTCCCGATACTGCCTCCAGTCCATCTCGAGCTTGGTGGGGTCGATCCCCTGGTAGGCCAGGCTGCGGGCGGCATTCTCGGTGCGGACGTTCATGTGCCGCTCCACGAGTGCCTCCGGCACCTCGAAGGTAGCCATCGCGGCCAGGGCCTCTAGGAGGGCGTTCTTGACCTCGCGGTCGATCTTCCGCTCCTCGCTCGCGAGCAGGCGCTCGCGCACGCTCTCCTTGAGCTGGGGAAGGCTGTCCCAGTCTCCCAGATCCTTGGCGAACTCGTCGTCGGCCGCGGGCACCACCTTCTCCTTGATGGCCTTCAGGGTGACGGTGTAGCGCACGGTCTGGCCGGCCACGCTCTTCGAGGGGTGGTCGGGGGGGTACACGAGCTCGACCTCCCGGGTGTCGCCGGGGGAGAGTCCCAGGAGGGCTGCGTTCAGATCCTGGTGGTTGTCCTCGCCTCCCACCTCGATGATGGCGTTCTCGTCCCGCCCCCCCTTGCCCCCGCCCGCGGGCCGCCACTGGAGGTCGAGGACGACGAAATCGCCCTTCTGGGATTCCCGGCCCTCCACGGGGTCGAAGCGGGCGGCCTCCTCGCGCAGGCGGTCGACCTCCCGCTCCACTTCCTCTTCCGTGACCCGCGCCACGCGGGCCTTGATGGAGAGCCCGCGGTATTCGGGGACCTGGATGAGGGGGAGGGTCTCGAAGACGGCCCGGAAGGTCATGGGCTTCTTGTCGTCGATCTTGAGATCCGCGACCTTGGGGCTGGCCAGGGGACGGAGCCCTCGCCCCTCGAGCTCCTCGAAGACCACGCGGTTGACGATGGCTTCGGCCGCGTCCTCGAGAACCTGGGAGCGGAAGCGCTGGCGGATGACCTCGGATGGGATCCGGCCCGGCCGGAAGCCGGGAATCTTGACCTTCCGCGCGTAGACCCGGGCCCGGGCCTCGATCTCCTTCTCCACGACCTCGGCCTCTATCTCAAAGGCCAGGGACTTGCGGACCGACGTCTCCTCCGTGTACTCGACTTTCAAGTGGGCTCACCCCGGCTCGAGAGATGCGATCCCGCCCAGGCAGGAATGGCAGGCGGGAACCGACCTCATATAAGGATAGCACGGGGCTCGGGCGGGCCCCGCCCCCGACGGACCCGTCTGGGCGAGCGGAGTCCCCCCCGACCCTGGCGGGCATTTCCCCCGCGGAGCGCAGGGGCGCCGTTCAGGGGCCCTGCAGTATGACGATCTCGATGAGCTCTTCCTTCTCTCTCCGCCGGTCGGCGGAGCGTCGGTCGACGGGCGGACGCCCCGGGCCCACGCGCCGTTCGCCCCGGCGCTTGTCCACAACGACCTTGATGTCTCCCTGCTCCTCGAAGGGCCGCAACTCCTCCTCGAGATGGGCGTAGGGACGGCGGATGACGATGTAGGCCATACCCCGGTTCTCAACCAGCCCCGGATTCGCACGGAGGACTTTGAGCAGAAGCCTGGGCAGGGGATTCATTTCAGTCCAGGGGAGGAGTTACCTTTCCAGGCGGGAGGGGACGGGCGACGGGGGCCAGGCCGAGCCCGGCCGCCCGCCGTGCTCGGGGCCCGCGAGGCGAAGGGGGGCGGGGTGCACGACGGCCGGGCCCATGAGCCCGCGCCGGATCGCAGCGAGCAGCGAGGGGAGGGTTCGCGTGACCCTAAGGCCGGGGCTGAGCAGGAGTTGCTCGGCCCTGACAATCGCGGTGGCGGTTTCCCCGAGGCCCGTCCCGATTCTCTGGCTCTCCTGCCGTAGCTCTCGGAAGGCCTCGGCTTCGGAGAGCTTCCGCCGCCTCATCAGGACCCTCTTCGCCTGCTCCACCCGGCTTCTGATCTCCAAGGCCTGATGGAGGTCGCTCACCTGCCCGCGGATGAGCTCGAACTCCCGAAAGCGGGCCTCCGCCTCGTCGAGGGCCCGGGCGAGCTGCCAGCTCTCCACGGGGGTCACGACAAAGCTCATCACCCCGGCCTCGCGGACGTGCTGGACGAAATCGGGGGTGGCGTAGGAGGTGAGAACGACAAGGGGTACCGGCCGCTGGGCGAGGATCGCTCGTGCGGTCTCGATTCCATCCGTGACCGGGAAATTCGTGCCGATGATGATGAGGTCTGGCCCCAGGCGGGAAGAGCAGTCCAGGGCCTCCCGGCCGTTCCTCGCCAGCCACACCACGGTGTGGCCGAGGCGTTTGAGTTGGACGGAGAGGCGCTCGGCGGCAGCGCTCTTTTCCTCGACGAGTAGGATCCGCAGCCCCTTCAACGTTCCCCTCTGCCCATGGTTCGATGAACGGTAGGGATCCGCGGCGGACGACGTCTCGGCGCTTCGCTCCTCGTCCCCGCACTCTGGCCGCCAGCCCGACAGCCTCCGTCCCCTGGGAGGCCTCTCTTCAGGCCTAAACTTAAGGTGTCCGGTTGCCGGTGGCAATTAGGGGACGGCGGAAACTGGCCTCGGGAAAAACCGGAAACATCCTTGGGGGACGAGCCGGTTCCGGCCACCCGACGGTCGATGCGCCCGACGAGGTCATTGGCCGTGGGCACGGGCAATGTGACAAAATCTCCTGCGGGTACCCTGCGGAAGTGGCGGAACGGCAGACGCGCTCGGCTTAGGACCGTGTGCCCGAAAGGGCGTGGGGGTTCGAATCCCCCCTTCCGCATTCAGGCCCGAGGCTAGGGGCAAGAGGATTCCCGACCGGCCCGCGGTCGTCCCGCGCGGGAGCCACTCGGGCGCTCCGCGGCTCCGCAGGGTCATGGCGCAGGGGGGAGCCGATGAGGGTGGCCATCCAGGGAGAGATGGGCTCCTTCTCCCATCAGGCGGCCCGGGAGACGCTGGGGGAAGGGATCGGCATCCTCCCTTGCCCCACCTTCGACGCGCTCTTCGACGTGGTCGGCAGCGGAGGGGCGGACCGGGCGGTGGTCCCGATCGAGAACTCCCTGACCGGCTCCATCCATGAGAACTATGACCGGCTCCTGGCCCGGCCCCTGCACATCGTGGGCGAGACCCAGCTTCGCATCCAGCAGTGCCTGATCGCCCGCCCGGGCGCCTCCCTGGGCTCGCTACGCCGCGTGGCCTCCCATCCCGTGGCCCTGGCGCAATGCCGGAACTTCTTTGCCGCCCATCCCCACCTGGAGGCGGTCGCCGCCTACGACACGGCGGGGAGCGTTCAGAGGCTCCTCCAGGGCGGACCGGTGACCGAGGCCGCCATCGCTTCCCGGCTGGCGGCCACGCTCTATCAGGGCGAGGTGCTCTTGGAGGGGATCGAGGACGACCCCCAGAACTTCACACGCTTCCTCGTCCTCGCCCCCGAGCCGGGGCCGATCGGGGGGGCGGCCAAAACCTCGGTGGCCTTCACGCTAAAGAACGTCCCCGGCTCGCTCCACCGCGCGCTGGGGGCCTTCGCCCTTCGGGGCGCGAGCCTGGCCAAGATCGAGTCCCGGCCCCTGCGCGGTCGGCCCTGGGAATACGCGTTCTACCTTGATGTCCTCGGCAATCCGCAGGGCCCGGTGGGGGAGGCTCTCGCCGAGCTGCGGGGCCTGGCCGGGGAGTTCCGGATCCTCGGCTCCTATCCCGAGGGCCTCAGGAAACCCGAGTGACCCCTCGGGGGACGGGGTGGGGAGGCCACGGCCTCCCTTAACCGTGGCCTGGCCGGGAAGCGGCCGCCGACCCTACCGAATGTGGAATTTCTCCTTGGCGATACGGCCGTCCTTGAGGGAGCAGCGGTACCAGGCGGAGACGTCGTTCATGGAGACCCAGCGACGCTCTTCCTTGCGGTAGTGCCAGTCCTTCTCGACCTGGTAGAGGACCTGGCGGCCCTTGCCCTCCAGGATGTTGGTGATCTCGTTGTCGTGGTGGTTCAGCTCGTCGTAATCGGTGATGGCCCGCTGGCCCATCTCCGAGTACAGCAGGTTCAGGTCCTGAAGGAGCCCGTCCAGCTCCGGGGTCAGCTGCTGGACGTTGAGGCCGATCCGCCGCGCCTCCCGGCTCGTGATGGGGTATTGGTGGGCGGGGTAGGAGGAGTTCAGGCGGCGGCTGATCCGGTCCGCCTTCTTGGCGTCCCTCAGGTGGTAGCCGAGGATCTCCCGGCAGAGCATGAGGGAGAGGCTGCTCGCGCGGTCGAGGGCCCCGATCACGAGGGGATGAAGGTACTTGTAGAGCTCCTGGTAGGGGTTGACGCTGTCCTTGTCCCGGCCTCTGGTCTCCTTCCAGAGCCGTATGACCCGGTCCACCTCGTCGTTGCTGACCGCCACCAGGTTGTTGGTGTGGTCCACGGGTGAGAGGTCGTGCTCCAGAGAGGTGTCCACGGCGGTCAAGTAGGAGAGGGGGCCCATGAGGATGGTGTCGGCCCCGAGCGCGAGCATGGTG
>DATMQU010000129.1:0-2071 GCA_035566715.1 Vicinamibacteria bacterium | reverse complement strand
CTCCCGGCGGTCCACGAAGAGTCGGGCCGCCGCCATGGTGGCCCCGTCCACCTCCCGGTGGGCGGGAAGGCTCGCCCCCACCACGTTCAAGTGCGCCCCCGCCGCCACCCACCCCCGCTGGACCACCGGCTCCTTGGCGCTCGTGGCGGTCACGATCAGGTCCGCCCCCTTGAGCGCGGCCTCGACGCTCGCCACCGCCTCGATCGGCAAGGAGTGCCGCCCGGCCATCTCCTCCGCGAAGGCCCGGGCGGACTCGAGCCGCCGGCTGGCCACCCGGACCCGGCGCAGGCTGCGCACCTCCGCCATGGCCTTGAGGTGCGACCGCGCTTGGACCCCGGCCCCGAGTATGGCGAGGTCGCCCGCGTCCTCCCGGGCCAGGAGCCGGGTGGCGACGCCGGACACGGCCGCGGTGCGGATGGCGGTCACCGCCGACGCGTTCATCAGGGCTCGGAGCTCCCCCGTCTCCCCGTCGTAGAGCATCACGCTGCCCTGGTGGGCGTCCTTCCCCTTTTCCACGTTCTTCGGAAAGACCCCCACGACCTTCAAGCCGAAGGCGGGCTTGGCCCCCCCCTGGTAGGCGGGCATCAAGGCCAAGAGCCCGGCCGCGCCCGCGGGGCGAACGATCATGCGCAGCGGCTGGTGGGCCTCTCCTCGCGCGAGGCCGAGGAGGGCCTGGGCCATGAGGTCGATGCATTCCCCCATGGGAAGAAGCCGCTCCACGTCGGCCTGGCTCAAGATCAGGATCTTCATGGAGCCCTATCTTGTCTCAACCGCGGGGCGCAGGGGACGGGCCGGACGGCTTCCCGGAGAGCAGGGGGCGGAGGGCCTTCCAGACGATCTCGGCCACGCGCCTCTGCCCCTCCGCGGTGGGATGGATGCCGTCCGGCTGGTTCAGGGACGGGATCCCCGCCACACCCTCCAGCAGGAAGGGGATGAGCACGGCGCCGTTCTTCTTCGCGAGCTCGGGAAACAGCGCGTGGAACCTTCGCCCGTACTCCGGGCCGTAGTTGGGGAGGGCCTCCATGCCCGCCAGGACCAGTCGGGGCGGGGGCGACTGCCGCCGGACGCGGTCAAAGATGGCCTGGATGTTGGAACGGGTCGCCTCCGGATCCTGGCCGCGCAGGCCGTCGTTGGCGCCCGTCTCCAAAACGAGCACGTCCACCCTCGTGCGCAGCAGCCAGTCCAGGCGGCGCAGGGCCCCCGCCGAGGTCTCGCCGCTCACGCCCGCGTTCACCGCCCGGTAGGGAAGGCCGGCCGCGTCCAGCTTGGCCTGGATCAGGGCCGGATAGGCCTGGGCGGGATCCGGGAGCCCATAGCCGGCGGTAAGGCTCGTGCCCAAGAAAAGGATGACCCGAGGGGCGGAGGCGGGCTCGGACTGCGCGGGAGCGGCGAGGAGCGCGAGGACGAGCACGTTTCTGGCTATCATGCAGGAGGGGGAGATGGGGGCGGGAGCCTTGTCCATGCTGCGCTGCGAGTCGCTCACCAAGACGTACTCGTCCGGGGGGCACGAGCTCGCTGTCTTGAAAAGTATCACGTTCTCGCTGGAGGCCGGCGGCTTCCTGGCCGTGGCGGGCCCCTCGGGCAGCGGGAAGACGACTCTCCTCGGCCTCCTGGCCGGCCTCGACCGCCCCACCCAGGGCGACGTCTGGCTGGACGGCCAGGACCTCTCCGCCTTGAGCGAGGACGATCGGGCGCGGCTCCGGGGCGAGAAGGTGGGCTTCGTCTTCCAATCCTTCCACCTGATCCCGACCCTGACCGCGCGCGAGAACATCCAGGTGCCCCTGGAGCTTCGGGGCGAGGAGGCCCGGGACCGGGCCGAGGAGCTCCTGGCCCGGGTGGGCCTCGCCGACCGCGGCCACCACTACCCCTCCCAGCTCTCGGGGGGCGAGCAGCAGCGCGTGGCCCTGGCCCGCGCGTTCAGCCACCGCCCCCGCATCCTCTTCGCGGACGAGCCCACCGGCAACCTGGACGCTGCCACCGGGGCCACCGTCATCGACCTCATGGCGGAGATGAACCGCGAGCTCGGCACCACCCTCGTGCTCGTGACCCACGACCACGACCTCGCGGCCCG
>DATMQU010000128.1:0-4421 GCA_035566715.1 Vicinamibacteria bacterium | reverse complement strand
CGGGGGCCAGGGTGTTCGTCCCGAACATCCCGGCGACGGCCTGCTGCGTCCACTGCAGGGCGGGCTGTCCCCCTTTGGCTTCCAAGATCGCGTAACGGTTGGCGAGGTCGCGGATCGTCTGCAGCAGGATGGCGGAGAAGGTCTCGAGCACGCCCTCGCCGCGCACCGCCACCGCGGGAATGCTCTCCACCTTCCGCCCATTGAGAGCCCGGTCCATGGTCTCGATCTCCATGATCTCGGGCAGGTCGCGCTTGTTGTACTGGAGGACGAGGGGCATGTTGGCGGGATCCAGGTGGTGCGTCAGGAGGTTCTGGGTCATCTCCCGGTAGCTGTGGAGATTCTCCTCCCAGCGGTCCACCGCCGAGTTGGCCACGAAGACCAGGGAGTCCGCGCCCTTCAGCACGAGACGACGGGTGGCCGCGTACATCGCTTGGCCCGGCACGGCCAGGATCTGGAGCTGGAGATCGAAGCCGCGGAACCCAGCCGTCTTCAGGGGCAGGAGATCGAAGAGGATCGTCCGGTCCTGGGCCGAGTTGATAGAGATCATCTCGCCGCGGCGGGCGGCGACGGCGTGCTGGTGCAGCACCTGAAGGTTCGTGGTCTTGCCGCCAACCGGGGGACCGTAATAGACGATCTTGACCTTGATCGTTCGGTCGCGGTGGTTCAGCTCGACCATGGCACCCAGCCCAGACGCAGATTGTTTGCCTGAGTTTACAGGGAGTCACCGCCGGTTGCTAGGGCGGCCGCGGACAGGAGCGATTCAGGCCCGAGCGCGGCGACGCCCGCGGCCGCCCCGCCTGGCCGCACTCCGGGCCTGACGTTGATGCGCGCGGGGACCGCCCTTCTTGAGCTCGATCAGGCGTACGCGGCTCCCACCCCGGGGTACCGTCCGTCCCGTCTCCCACCCGAAGATGGATCCGGGGCTGACCCCGACCAGGGTCGCGAACCGCACGCGGGTCATTTTGAGGCGTCGGCGCAGCGCGCGTATGGTTCGGGGAGGGACCCGCGGGCCACGGGCGGGGGCACGGGTGCCGGCCCGGGAACCGCGCGAGGCCAGTCGGTCGGTCAGGCGCTGGACGCCTCTCTCGATACCGGAGAGGGCCCGTTTCTGGCTGCGTGAAGCAAGACGCAAAGCCTTGACTTGCTTCTGGATGCGGCGCAGGCGCCGGAGGGTCTTTTGCACTTCGACCGCGGCAAGCCTACGAATCTCAGTTCTCAGGGTGGCGGCAAGAGTGGGCATCTTTGGCTGTCAAACTCCAGTGTGAGAGTGGTGCGGGCAGGAGGGCCCGCAGCGTTCGTCATGAACTAAAGGACAGGCTACCCCGACGGGGGGTGGATTTCAAACCGCGATTCACCATCCCATCGCCGAAAAGGCAGCAAACAGAGGGTTTTCATTAGAGAGTTCTGTCCTGACGGCGGCTGGCGCTGCCTGGAGCGGAGTCCATTCGTTCACTTGGGCGTCTGGGCGTCGCCCCCGCCCGACTCTGCCCTTGCCGTGAGCGACAAGTCTGAATCCCTCTGGCACGAGTACAACAGGATTGTCGTTGCTACCTTCGGGGGAGTTGCCCCGGGAAAGGGCCGAAAGTTCCTGATCCTCAACTGGTTCCGCCGCGCGCGCGCCGTGGCTCCCCGTGGGTACGTGTCTTGCTCTTCAAGGGGACGAGCTGAACGACGGTGCACACTCAAGGTGTCCCTTTCTTCAGGAAGGAGAGACGACAGGGCGCGCCGCCGCCAAACAGCCTCTACGTTTCGTCTTGGATCCCCAACCGCTCGGCAAGCTAGGACCGGAGCTGACGACTCAGACAAAGGAGCTCAAGTGACAACCCAACGCCTCGTGCTATTTCTGGCCGTAGCCCTAACGGGTGGGCTCGCGGTGGCCACCGGCCTCGCGGTCACCGCGCATGCCGGAGCCCGAACCCCGCTGCCGCCGCAGCCGGCACCCATTCAGTGGGGTCAGGTGAAGATGACGGACGACGGCGTCTGTGTCGCGTCCATCGTGGGGAGCCGAGACTGGAGCGCGTCAGGCTCCTGCGTCATTGATTTCGCGGCCGGCGTCAACACGACGACGTCGGCTTTCTTGGTTTCCAGCCCCGACACCCTTGGCACCTCGACCAAGGTGAAAGTGGAGCGCAGCGGCCACACGGCTACCATCTCCGTTCAAGGCGGCCACATAAGCGCGCTGGACTTCGCTCTGATTCACTACTGAGCGGCGCTCGACCGACGCGACCCCGGCCGCGACTTGCCGCCAACGAGCCCGCTCGCTGACTCTTCGCAAGGACCGGAGAGGCCGCCTTCGAGACTTCGATGCCTCCGTGAGGCCGAGGTTGGCCGCGACCGCCGTACCCTGGAATAGCGAAAGACATCGTGAGCGCGGCGGCGCTTCGGATGGCTACGCTGATGCCGCCTCTCGGCGTGGCCCCGGGTGGCGCTCCTTCGCGCTCCTGCCCCCTTTTAGAATGTGTTCTATGATGGCGTGTCGGAGGGGACGTGCCTAAGAGATCCCATCTCATCGCGGCCGTACTTCTTTGCGGCTGGCTATGCCTGGACGTTGCCGTCCAAGCGGTCGAAACCGTTCGCTTCCTGCGCCGGTCCAGTACAACCGGCTGGATGGCCAACTGGAAGGGCGACGTCATCCGGATCTCTCAACTGCGGCCGGACACCGCGGCCCAGGGCTTGCTGAGACGGGGTGACGAGATCATCGCTGTCAACGGCGGTGGCGTCGGCCAGGGCTTCGACTCCCGCGTGCTCTTCGAAGGTATCCCTCCCGGTTCCGAATACCAATTGCTCTTGCGCCGTGACGGTCGCCTGCTGCATCTCAGGCTGCACACGCTCCCCTTTGGTTGGAGCTTCACTACCTTCTTCCTGGTGGCCCTGAGCCCCTTGGCGGCTCTTTTCCTGTTGGCCGGTATCACGGTCCTCGCGGTCAAGCCCTATGACCGGCACGGATTCCACCTCGCCTTGATGTTCGCGCTCTTCGCGGCGGGGTTCTGCCAGCCGCACGTGCTGCTGGCCATTTCGGGATGGGAGCTTGTGGTTGTCACCGTCGGCTTGATTGCTTCGAACCTCTTCTGGCCGGTTCTGCTGCACTTTTTCCTCACCTTCCCCGTGCGCTCGGCCGTTCTTCGGCGCTACCCTGCTCTCGAATATCAGCTGTACTGGCCGAGCGTGGCCGCCCTGCCCCTCACCGTGGCCTCGACCATCCTTTTCGTCAAGGATCGCGCTTTGGCAATCGCTTGGGCCAGCCAGCCGCAGATGCAATGGCTGTCCCTCCCCACCACCGTGGGCTACGTCCTCCTCGGCTTGGTCTCGCTCATCCTCAGCTACCGGCTGGCGACCCTGGCCTCGAGGCGGAAGCTGACGATGGTCGTCGCCGGCAGTCTCGCTGCCCTTCTCCCCTTGGCCGCACTCATGCTGGTGGAGATGCTCGGGGATTTCTCGGCCCAGCCGCTCTGGGTCGCGCGGGCGATCTTGCTTTGCGTCATCTTCTGCATGCCCCTCCTGCCCCTTTCTTTCGCCTACGCGATCGTTCGCCACCAAGTGATTCCGATTCGGCTGCTGATCCGGCGGGGGTTGAGGTATCTGCTTGTGTCCCGGGGCTTCTACCTGATCGAGGCGGCCGCCGTCTTAGCCACGATCGCGTACCTGCTCACGGGGGAGCGCGCGGCGTCCCTGGACCGAGTGGGGAACCGAGCCGACGTCATCGCCACCCTCGTGGTGGGCAGCGCCGTATTCGCGCTCCTGCATCTCTTGAACCGACGCCTGATGCCGGCGATCGACCGGAGCTTCCTCCGTGAGGCCTACGACAGCCAGGCCATCCTGGCCGAGATCGGCGCCGCCGCCCGCGAACTACCGTCGATCAGCGAGCTCATCACCCTGGCCGCGGCCCGCATCGAGGATGCCTTTCACCCCGAGAGTCTGGCCGTCTTCCTCCAGCAGGCCCGGACGGGTGACTACCAGTCGGTTCTTCCGCCCGGGGGGTACTTGAGCGCGGAGGCGCCGCTCATTCGGCAGCTCAGGCTCGCGCCGGGACCCCGTGAATCGGAGAGGGGGGGCCTCTCCCTTGCGATCGTGGCCAAACAGGACCTCTTGGGGGTGATCGTACTCGGGCCGCGGCTGGGCGACCTGCCCTATTCCGGCGAGGACCGCCGTCTTCTAGAGGCGATTGCCTGGCAGCTCGCGTTTGCGCTCGAGAACAGCCAGCTCGTGCATCGCCGCGCGGAGGAGGAGTTCCTGCGGCGTGAGATCGCCATGGCTTCGGACGTGCAGCGGCGGCTGTTCCCGGACCGTCCGCCCGAGTCCCCGCGCCTGGAACTGGCCGGCGTTTGCCGCCCCGCGCAGGCGGTGGGGGGCGACTACTACGATTTCCTGCGCCTGGGCGAAGGACGGCTCGGAATCGCGGTCGCGGACGTGGCCGGCAAGGG
>DATMQU010000127.1:0-10903 GCA_035566715.1 Vicinamibacteria bacterium | reverse complement strand
GAGATCGCCCGCGACGACGGCCAGCTGAGCGTGGGCGGGCAGGTTTGGCGGCGCCGGTCCCCAGAGAAGCTCCCCCGCCGCCACCATCAGCTCGTGCGGACGCTTGGGCAGGGGCGCGGCCCCGGCCTTCGCCCGAGGCTTCGCCTTAAGGCGCACTCCCGCGCCCCGGCGCCGCTTTCTCAGGATGACGAAGTGGTTGGCGTACCTAGAGTAGTTGGAGTATTGCTCGGCGAGGCGCTCGTAGGTGTCGGCGGTGCGGGGGTCGGGCTCCGCCCCCGCGAACCGGCGGGTGATCCATTTCCGGGAGGCTGCGATCATGACCCCGCCTTCCCCCCGGGTCCTGCCCCTTTCCCACCGACAGCCGCACTTGTCGAGCACCAGGCCGCCCCTCGAGGCCCCCTCCCGGAAGCGCTGCTCATTTACCTCGAGCGTGTCGTCGCGCATCCGCGCAGGCGGACGCGGCTTCTGGGGCGCGAAGCGGATGCGCTCGGGGGTGAAGTCGTAGAGAGGGCTCGAGTTCTGGAAGAGATGGTAGAGCCGGCCGCCGGGCCGAAGGTATCTTGCGATGACGCGCAGGACTTGCGGGCCGGCGGACTGTCGGCCGTGCGTGTGGGGGTGGAGCAGGTGCATGTGGATCTCGTCGAACCGCTCGCTGGCGAGGACCGCCTCCAGCTGGGCGCCGAGCGTCTTGGGGTCGTGGAGGTCCAGCTCGGTCAGCATGAATCGCTCTCGGAGCCGGGTCTGGAGCGCGTGGTCGTCGCAATGCGGGCCGACCTCGAAGGGCTTGCCGTCGGCGTGCTCGGGGGGGACGGTCTGGGGGCGGGGGCGCGTGAGGGACTCGATGCTCTGCAGCCCGAAGAGGGAGGTGTCGATGCCGGTGTAGTGGATCTCGCGTCTGGGCACGCGCCGGGCCACGGCGAGGCGCAGCAAACCAGCCCCGCAGGCCAGGTCCAGCACGCGATAGGGTCGGCTTCCGTTTTCTCTCATGCCGTCTCCTGGCCGGTGCTCGAGCCTCAACATCGGTCGCGGGGGAGGGCCCGATCCGAACCCTGCCCGCCGGCTATCGTGAGCCGGGGGAGGGCGGAATCGTGACCTGGCCCGTCGCCGCCCACTCCGTGCCGCGCTGGAGGGTCATCAGAAAGCCGTCGTTCTGCATGGCCTTGACGTCGTGGCCGAGCGCGGTCGAGAAGACGCGTCCCGCCCCGTAGGGGAGCGTCCAGATCAAGGGCTCGTCCTTGCCCGTGCCGCAGTTCTTCCCGTCCTGGGCACAGTGCTTGGGATCGTCGAACGCCGTGGCCAGCACGTGAATGGTCGGCTGCATCGAGAGGCCGTGGTAGAGCTCGTCGGTCACGTCAAACGACGGGGGGAGCCCCTTCGTGATGGGGTCTTGGGAGTCAACGATCTTGACCGTGAAGGCATGGTAGGGCGCATGGCCACCCGTCGCCCGCCAGGTGCCGCCCACGAGCTTGTCGAATTCCGGCCAGCCGTTGAAGGCCCCGTTCGAGGCGTGGTAGCAGACCAGTCCCTTGCCGCTGCGGACAAAATCGAGCATGGCCTGGCGCGGGCGCTCGTCGAACCAGAGCTCGGGTTTCCTCTGGTCGCTCCAGTTGAGCACGAGCACGTCGTACCCCGCGAAAGTCTCGGGCCCGTTGCCGCGGACTTCCTCGTTGACGTGGACATCGAACCGCCCGCTCCGCTCCAGGAACTCGCGCAGGACGGGCGTGGTCTCGCGCCATTTGTGGCCGTGGACCCCGGTCAGGATCAATACCCGCACTTTCGGGGTCGCGGGGGCCGCCGGGGGCGCTTGGGCGGGCAGGAGGGTGGCGGCGGTGAGGAGCAGGAGTGCGGCACGGCCCACCGGAAGCATGGATAGGAGTCCTTTCTCGCGACTCATCCCGGAGTCACGCCACGACCCAGGTGCGGTCGATCAGAAGCACGACCCTTCAATCGACGAGGTGGCCGTCACGCCCATCTCGGCCAGACCCTTCCCCCGACGGTCACGCCCGGGCCAGCGCCCGATCGTAGGCCTTGAGCCGGGACGCATAGAGCGGGAAGCGCGCGCAGAGGCGGCCCACCTCGCGCTTGACCTCGGCCAGACCGGAGTCGTTCTCCACGTTTTGGAGGGCGCGGGAGATGAGCCGGCCCACCTGCTCCATCTCCGGCTCCTTCATCCCCCGGGTGGTGAGGGCGGGGGTGCCCACCCGGATCCCGGAGGCCACCATGGGGGAGTTCGTGTCGTAGGGGATGGTGTTCTTGTTGACCGTGATCCCCGCGCGGTCGAGGGCGGCCTCCGCGACCTTGCCCGTGATCCCCCGCGCGAAGACGTTGATCAGCAGCAGGTGGTTGTCGGTGCCCCCGGAAACGAGCCGCCAGCCCTCGCCCTGGAGGGAGGCGGCCAGGGCCTGGGCGTTGGCCAGGATCTGGGTCTGGTAGGCCTTGAACTCGGGCCGAAGGGCCTCCTTCAAGGCCACGGCCTTGGCCGCGATCACGTGGACGAGCGGGCCCCCCTGCACGCCGGGGAAGACCAGCTTGTCGAGCTCCTTCGCCCATTTTGCCTGGCAGAGGATCATCCCTCCCCGGGGGCCGCGGAGCGTCTTGTGGGTGGTGGTCGTCACGAACTCGCAGTGCGGGACGGGGCTCGGGTGCAGCCCAGTGGCCACCAGACCCGCGATGTGGGCGATGTCCGCCATCACCACCGCCCCGCAGGCGTCGGCGGCTCTCCGTACCGCCGGGAAGTCCAGGGTGCGGGGGTACGCGCTCGCCCCGACCACGATGATCTTGGGGCTGTGCTCCCGGGCCAGGGCGGCCAGGGCGTCATAGTCTATCTGCTCGTCCTCCTTGCGCACGCCGTAGGCCACCACCTTGTACATGCGCCCGGAGAAGTTCAGGGGATGCCCGTGGGTCAGGTGCCCGCCGTGGGAGAGGTTCATGCCCAGGAGGGTGTCCCCCGGCTTGAGAACGGCCATGTAGACGGCGGTATTGGCTTGGGCCCCCGAGTGGGGCTGCACGTTGGCGTGTTCGGCTCGGAAGAGCTCCTTCGCACGGGTGATGGCCAGGGTCTCCACGACGTCCGCGTACTCGCAGCCGCCGTAGTACCGGCGGCCGGGATAGCCTTCCGCGTACTTGTTCGTGAAGACCGTGCCCAGGGCCTCCAGCACGGCCTCGGAGACGAAGTTCTCGGAGGCGATCAGCTCCAGCTGCTCGCCTTGGCGGATCGTCTCCTGGCGAATGGCGTCGGCGACCTCGGGATCGGTGCGGGCGAGGTTTTCCATGGAGGGCCTCGGGATTCTGGCCGGCCGTGAGGAGGCGACCGGGACACCCGAATCTTATCATCCGGCCGCCCCCGCCTCCGCGGCGGCGCCGGAGAGTATATCCTGGGCGCGCGGGGACCCAGTCCGGCCCCGGCGCCCGCCCAGGAGTCATGTGATCGAAGGTCCCGTCGTGGTGGCCAAGAAGGGAGAGGCTCGCATCCAGCGGGGCCATCCCTGGGTTTTCCGCTCGGACGTCGTCCGCGCGGAGGGGATCAGCCCGGGGGCGCTGGTGAGGGTCGAGGGGGCGCGGGGCCGGCCCCTCGGCTTCGCCTTCTTCTCCTCCCGCTCCGAGATCCGCCTGCGGATGATCAGCCGCGAAGAGACCCTGGCGGAGACGTTCCTCCGCGACCGCCTGCAGGCTGCGATCCGCTGGCGCGAGACCGTGGCCGCGGGAGCCGGGGCCTGCCGCCTCGTCCACGGGGAGGGGGATGGCCTGCCCTCGCTGATCGTCGACCGCTACGGCGACCACCTCGTGGTGCAAACCCTCTCGCAGGGGACGGAGCGCCGGAAGGAGGACCTGGTCCGGGACCTGGTGGATCTCCTCGCCCCCAAGGGGATCCTGGAGCGCAACGACCCGCGGGTGCGCCTCCTGGAGGGGCTCGAGCAGCGGGTCGGGCTTCTGCACGGGGAGGTGCCGGAGACGGTCGAGGTCCGAGAGGGGGACGTTGCGTTCGAGGCCGACCTCTGGAAGGGGCAGAAGACCGGCCTCTTCCTCGACCAGCGCGAGAACCACCTCATGGCCCGCACCTACGCCCGCGGCCGCGTCCTCGATGGCTTTGCCTACCAGGGAGGCTTCTCCCTCCAGGTGGCTCCGGGGGCGGCGGAGGTGCTGGCCGTGGACGTCTCCGCCGAGGCCCTGGCGCGGCTGCGCCGCAACGCCGAGCGGAACGGGCTCAAGAACGTGACCGGGCAGGACGCCAACCTCTTCGACCTCCTGCGCGAGCTCGAGGATCGGGGCGAGCGCTTCTCGACCGTGATCCTGGACCCCCCCGCTTTTGCCAAGAGCAAGGACGCGATCGCCAAGGCGCGGCGGGGCTACAAGGAGATCAACCTGCGGGCCCTGAAGGTCCTGGAGCCCGGGGGCTGCCTCATCACGTGCTCCTGCTCCTACCACGTGAGCGAGGCCGATCTGGAGGGGATCCTGGCGGAGGCAGCGGCGGACGTTGGGGCGGTCGTGGCGGTGGTCGAAAAGAGGCGGCAGGCCAGGGATCATCCGGTTCTTCTCGGCGTGCCGGAAACCTACTACCTGAAGTGCTTTGTCCTACGTCGATTGAGCTAAATAGTTTAATCTGGGATGGTTAGAGTATATTAAATATTACTCATATTAGTTGACATTAATGGGCTAAGATCCTATATTCTTGGGCGGGGGTTCCGGTTCATGAGACTCGATCAATTTACGGTCAAGGCCCAGGAGGCCCTCACCTCCGCCCAGACGGACGCCGAGAAGGCAGATCACCCCGAGGTCACCCCCGAGCACCTGCTGCGGGCGCTGCTTGTCCAGGAGGGGGGGGTCGTCCCCTCCGCCCTGAGCAAGATGGGGGTCCCGACCGGCGCCGTCCAGAGCGAGGTCGAGGCCAAGCTCGGGGCCCTGCCCCGCACCCAGGGCGCGGCCACCACGGTCTCTCCCAAGCTGGATGGGGTCTTGAAGGCCGCGCTGCGCGAGGCGGAGGCGCTCAAGGACCAGTTCGTGTCCACCGAGCACCTGCTCCTCGCTCTCCTGGAGGGCAAGACCCCCTCCGCGGAGGCGCTGAAGCGCCATGGCGTCACGCGGGAGAAGCTGCTCGCCGTCCTGCGCGAGATCCGAGGCAACCAGCGCGTGACCGACGCCAACGCGGAGGACCGCTACCAGGCCCTCGAGCGCTACGCCCGCGACCTCACCGCGCTCGCCCGCAAGGGCAAGCTGGATCCCGTCATCGGGCGCGACGACGAGGTGCGTCGCGTGATCCAGGTGCTCTCCCGGCGCACCAAGAACAACCCCGTGCTCATCGGCGAGCCGGGGGTGGGCAAGACCGCCATCGTCGAAGGCCTGGCCCAGCGGATTGTCTCCGGCGACGTGCCGGAGTCGCTCAAGAACAAGCGGGTGGTGGCCCTCGATCTGGGGGCCCTCATCGCAGGGGCCAAGTACCGGGGGGAGTTCGAGGACCGCTTGAAGGCCGTCCTCAAAGAAGTCCAGGAGTCGCAGGGCGAGGTCATCCTCTTCATCGACGAGCTGCACACGGTGGTGGGCGCGGGCGCCGCGGAGGGGGCCATGGACGCCTCCAACATGCTGAAGCCGGCGCTGGCCCGGGGCGAGCTGCGCTGCGTGGGGGCCACCACCCTGAGCGAGTACCAGAAGTACATCGAGAAGGACGCCGCCCTGGAGCGGCGCTTCCAGCCCGTGTACGTGGGCGAGCCGGACGTCGCGGAGACCATCGCCATCCTGCGGGGGCTCAAGGAGCGCTACGAGGTCCACCATGGGGTGCGCATCCAGGACTCCGCCCTCGTGGCCGCGGCCACCCTCTCCCACCGCTACATCGCCGACCGGTTCCTGCCCGACAAGGCCATCGACCTCATGGACGAGGCGGCCAGCCGCCTGCGGATCGAGATCGACAGCCTGCCCACCGAGATCGACGAGGTGGAGCGCCGGATCGTGCAGC
The DNA here is from genome assembly GCA_035566715.1 of Vicinamibacteria bacterium. Taxonomy (GTDB): domain Bacteria; phylum Acidobacteriota; class Vicinamibacteria; order Fen-336; family Fen-336; genus DATMML01. Next base: position 4,956 of record DATMQU010000127.1, on the reverse strand, counting down.
TGGAGATCGAGCGCCAGGCCTTGAAGAAGGAGAGGGACAAGGCCTCGCGCGAGCGCCTGGAGAAGATCGAGCGGGAGCTGTCCGACCTCAAGGAGCGCTCCGCGGCCATGAAGGCCCACTGGCAGCAGGAGAAGGAGTTGATCGGGAAGATCCGGTCCCTCAAGGAGAAGATCGAGAAGACGCGCTTCGAGGCGGAGGAGGCCACCCGCGCGGGCGACCTGGGCAGGGCCGCGGAGCTGCGCTACGGGACGCTGCCCGCCCTGGAGAAGGACCTCGCCCTCCAGAACGAGAAGCTCAACGCTCTGCAGTCCAAGCAGCGGATGCTGAAGGAGGAGGTCGACGCCGAGGACGTGGCGGAGGTGGTCGCCAAGTGGACGGGCATCCCCGTGACCCGCATGCTGGAGGGGGAGGTGGAGAAGCTCCTCCACGTCGAGGACCGCCTGCGCAAGCGGGTGGTCGGCCAGGACGAGGCCCTGCTCCTGGTCGCCAACGCGGTCCGGCGATCGCGGGCGGGCCTGGGGGATCCGCGGCGGCCGATGGGCTCCTTCCTCTTCATGGGCCCCACCGGGGTCGGCAAGACGGAGCTGGCCCGCGCCCTGGCCGAGTTCCTGTTCGACGACGAGCGGGCGCTCATCCGCCTGGACATGTCGGAGTACATGGAGAAGCACACCGTGGCCCGCCTGATCGGCGCTCCCCCCGGCTACGTGGGCTACGACGAGGGGGGCCAGCTCACGGAGGCCGTCCGTCGCCGGCCCTACGCGGTGGTGCTCTTCGACGAGATCGAGAAGGCGCACCCCGATGTCTTCAACGTGCTCCTCCAGGTCCTGGACGATGGGCGCCTCACGGACGGGAAGGGGCGGACGGTCGACTTCCGCAACACCGTCCTCATCATGACCAGCAACGTGGCCTCGGACCTCGTGCAGGAGATGGCCTCGCGCGGGGGGGACGCCGAGTCCTTGAAGGCCCGGCTCATGGACGCTCTCCGGCGGACGTTCCGGCCGGAGTTCCTGAACCGCATCGACGAGATCGTGATCTTCCGGGCGCTGGGATCGGAGGAGATCCACAAGATCGTGGACATCCAGCTCGAGGACCTGCGGAAGCGGCTGCGCGAGCGGAAGATCTCGATCGCGCTCTCCCCCGAGGCCCGCGACCTTCTGGCCCAGCGCGGCTACGACCCCGTGTTCGGCGCCCGGCCGCTGAAGCGCACCATCCAGCGGATGGTCGAGAACCCCCTGGCGGTGGAGGTGCTGGCCGGGCGCTTCCACGAGGGCGACCAGATCCGGATCGAGGTCGAGGGGGAGACCCTGGGCTTTCACAAGGAGGCGGCGGTAGCCCAGCCGGCCTGAGCCCGGCCGGCCCCGCCGACCCCGAGTTGACCGGCGCGGCCACGGGCGCGTAGTCTGCCTGCCAGGATCGGGGGTTCGAACGGATGGGCCTGAAGATTCTAGCCGCCGGCTGCTCCAAGGAGGACCGCGAGCGGGTCGAGCAGCGGGTGAAGGCGGTGCTCGGCCAGCGCCCGGCCGGGGAGTCCTGGTCGATCTCGCTCGTGAAAACGCACGGGAAGTGGTCGGTGACCCTGGACGGCCCCGACAGCCGCCTGCGGGGCTTCACGTTCCTCTCATCGGAGCCCCGACTGTCGGCCTCTCTCACGGAGGCGCTCCAGAGCGCGGGTTTCCTCGCTCCCTCCCCGGGGGGCCCTCCATCGCCCCCCCCGCCGATCACCCCCTCCGCCCCCCGGTCCCCCGCCGCGGGGGAGAGGCGGGACCCTCACGAGTGCGGAGACTGCGGGAAGCCCTTCCTGGTCTGCTACGAAGCCCAGGCGAACGAGCCCCAGGAGATGGTGTCGGTGGCTTGTCCCCACTGCTGGGAGCGGAATGTCGTGGCCGTGGGGCAGTGGGCGGCCACCGGTCGCGACTACCGAGCGGAGAAAGTCAATCGTTGAGGCCCCGGCGGCGGCCCGGCGCGGCCGACGCCCTCAAGGGCGGGCGCCGTCCTGGGCGCACCGCAGGCCCACGTAGATGCTGCGGCTGACCGGGACCAGGTGGTTGCGGAGCGAGACCCGCAGGCCCTTCTGGTTCGAGTTGAGCGCGCCGCCCCGCAGAACGCGTTCGCTGCCGCTGCTGGGCCCCGCGGGGTCGGTGGCGGGTCCGCTCCCATAGGCCCGGGCGGCGTACCAGTCGGAGCACCACTCCCAGACGTTGCCGCTCACGTCGTAGAGCCCGAAGCGGTTGGGCCGGAAGGAGCCCACCTTCTGCGCCCCCGATCCCCGACAGGCCCCGCCGTCGTCGAACTTGGCGCCGTTGGGAGCACCCTCCCGGCACACCGGGCTCTGGTTGCCCCAGGGGTAACGGGCCCCCGCCAGGCCCCCGCGGGCCGCGTATTCCCACTCCGCTTCCGTGGGCAGCCGGCCCCCCGCCCATTCGCAGAACGCCGTCCCATCCGCCCAGGTCATGTACACGATCGGCTGCTCATCGTTCGCCCAGCCCGCGTTGAAGGGAGGCGCGGTGGGCAGAGGCCGACCGGCGGCGGTGCTGAAGCGCTTGTAGGCCCCCACCGGAACCTCCGTCCGGCCCAGCCAATAACCGTGGCTGAGGCGGACCTTATGCGCCGGCTTCTCGTCCGCGTAGCAGTCCCGGTCGGTGGAGACGCAGCCCATGGCGAAGCCGTTGGGGGGCGGAATCCAAACGTACTCCAGCCCGTCCTTTGGGTTCGGGCGGACCTCCCCCGCGCGCGGCTCGGGGGGGGGCGCCGCCTCCGTGGGGGAGGGAGCGATCTTAGGCGTGGGGGCAACCGCGGGGGGAGCGGAGGAGACGGTGGCGGCGGGCACAAAGCGCGGGGGCTCCGCGGCCGGCGCCTCCCGGCGCTCCCGGGCGAGGAGCAGGGCCAGAGCCACCGCTCCCACGACCGCGCCGCCCCCCCAAAGCGCGCGCGGCGACAGCCGCGGCTTGGGGGCCGGCGGGACGCGCGGCTCCGAAGTGACGGTCGCCTCCGGGCGGGGTGACTCGGGCGGGGGGGCGGCAGGGGCCGTCGCCCCCGCTCCCCCTTTCAGGCCCTCGACGAGGGCACGGGCGGACGGCCAGCGGTCCTCGGGCCGCTTGGCCAGACCGCGGAGCAAGGCCCCCGCCAGCGGCTCCGGCAAACCGGTGGGGACGGGCACCGGATCCTGGACGTGCCGCATCAGCACCGCCACCGGAGTGTCCCCGGTGAAGGGGACGCGGCCCGTGAGCATTTCGTAGGCGACCACGCTGAGGGCGTAGATGTCGCAGCGGTTGGTCGCGGCCCCGGACTGAGCCTGCTCGGGTGCCATGTACTGGGGCGTGCCCGCCAGCACCCCGGTCTGGGTGAGGAAGGTGGACCCTTCCGTTATCCGGGCCACTCCGAAGTCCGCGAGGTAAGCGCGGTCTTCTTCGTCCAGGAGGATGTTGGGGGGCTTGACGTCGCGGTGGACGATCCCCTTCAGGTGGGCGTAGTCGAGGGCCGAGGCCACGTCCTCGAGGATCCGCACCGCGCGGCTCCGCTCTATTGGCCCTTGGCGGAGAAGGGAAGCCACCGTGCCTCCGGCGATGAGCCGCATGGCCATCCAGGGGACCCCCTCGTCGATGCCGAAAGCGTGGATGGGCACGATGTGCGGGTGCTCCAGGCGGGCGATGACCTTGGCTTCGCGACGGAAGCGCTCCGAAAAGCTGTCGTCGTGCAGGAACCCGGCGGGCAGGACCTTGAGGGCCACGTACCGATCCAGGTCGGTCTCGTAGGCCCGGTAGACAGAGGCCATTCCTCCCTTCCCGAGGGTACCCGTGATGAGGTAGGGGCCGAAGTGCGAGTTCTCGCGCAGGGCCAAACCGTGAAGCTCCTCTAGGGGGGGGCCGCCCGGGAGCCGACCCGCGCCCTCAACGGCGCGGCCGGGTACCGCTCACGACTTCGGCCACGCCGCCCAGCGCTTTCTTGAGCAGGAGCCGCGGCCCACTGGGGAGGGCCTCCGTGCGCTCGAACCACTGCAGCCATCCCCGGAGCATGATGAGCATGGTCTTCTGCTCCAGGCTGTAGGTGCGCACCCGGCCGCGCTGCTGGACGTGGACGAGTCCCGCTCTCTGCAGGGCGTTGAGGTGACGCGTGATGGTGGGCCAGGTGCAGGAGAAGCGGCCCGCGATCTGTCCCGCCGTCATGTGCCCGCCCCGAAGCTTCAGGATGAGCAGGATCTGGCGGCGGGTGGGATGGGCCAGGGCCTCGAAGACGAGGTTGAGGATCCGCAGGTCCTGATGGACGGTGCGACTTCTCTTCTTTGCTGTCTTCTTCGTTCTAACCACGTGCAACACCCATCCTACCACGTATGAGACTTAGCTCACGAACTAAGCAAGTCAAGCGTTTTCTTGGGGGGGACGGCATACGGGGCGGATCATGCCGCGGAGGCAACCTTGGTGTAGCGTTGCCCTCGGAGTTCCGCTTCCCGCGCGCGCACGCGCTCCAGGGCCTGCTCGCGGCCTTCGAAGAGCCCGAGGGTCTTGACCACGGTGGTGGTTCCCCCCCGCTCCTCCGTCACCAGGAATCCCTCCCCGGGCTGCTCGAACACGCTGAGCCCCACGCGCCCGACCTGGGTGGGATGTTCGTACTCCTCGTGCAGGAGACGCACCTTCAGTGCACCGTACGGACCTTCTTGTTCAGGTAGTCCATGAGGACGAACTGGCCGAGGCTGTAGGGGGTTGTGAAGTAGGCCTTGCCCCGGCACATCTCCGTCACCTTCTTGACGAAGGCCACCAGGTCGCGGTCGCGGGCGAGCATGAAGGTGTTGACCAGCACCCCCTGCCGCCGGCAGTTCGCCACCTCCTTCAAGGTCAGGGCCACCACCCGCGGGTCGAGGCCGAAGGGGTTGCGGTAGATGCGGCCGTCTCCCTCCGTGAGGGCGGACGGCTTCCCGTCCGTGATCATCACGATCTGCTTCATGTCCTTGCGCTGGCGGGC
>DATMQU010000126.1:0-2328 GCA_035566715.1 Vicinamibacteria bacterium | reverse complement strand
CGCGACTCGCCGCCGGAGCTGGCCCGGGCGTTCCCGGGACCATGGGCATCCAGGAGCACTACGCTTCGGCCGGCTCGCCGCAGGTGCCAGGCCGTCCAAGCTCCGAAGCATCCGGCCCCGACCACGGCCACGTCGTGGATTTGGTGGGCGTTCGCCATCTCTGAACGGTCAGCCCGCCGGTCCCTTCCGCCCCCCCGTCCATTCCGGGATGAGTCCGTGCCGGATGTCCATGCGCTCGAGGATCCGGGCCACCGTCTGGTTGACGAGGTCGTCGATCGTCTTCGGCCGCAGGTAGAAGGCGGGCATGGGCGGGAGCAGGATGCCTCCCATCTCGGCGAGGGCGAGCATCTGCCGGAGGTGGCCCACGTGGAGGGGGGTCTCGCGCACCACCGCCACCAAGGGACGCCCCTCCTTGAGCGTGACGTCCCCCGCCCGCGCGATCAGCGTGTCCGCATAGCAGTTCGCGAGGGCGGAGACGGTCTTGATGCTGCAGGGAGCGATCACCATCCCGGCCGTGCGGAATGAGCCGCTGGCGGGAGCCGCGGCCAGGTCGCGGTTGTCGTGGACAACGTGGGCCAGGGCCTCCACCTGCTTCACCGAGAAGTCGGTCTCCTCCACCAGCGTGCGTTTGGCGGACGCGCTCACGATCAGGTGTACCTCCAGGTCGGGGGTGGTGCGCAGCGTCTCCAACAGGCGGATGCCGTAAATGGTGCCGGAGGCGCCGGAGATGCCCACGAGGATCCGTCTCACGGGAGGCCATGGTACACCGGGGCGCGGCGGGGGGTGGTCAGGAAGCAGCGCCGGCCAGGACCATGGGTCCGCTGGGGGTGGAGACACCGCCCGTGATCTCGAGGGTGACCGCGAACGTCTTCACGTGCGCCATGTCGTCAACCATGGGCAGGCGGAACACGGCCCGGCCCTCGGCGTCGACCTGGAAAACGCCCGCCGGCACCGGCGACTTTGAGATCACCCAGACCTCGTAGGTCTTGCCCGCGGGCGCGGGGGTCAGGCCCGAGACCAGGAGCACGGCTTCGCGGCCGCCCGGGTTCCAGACCACGCGGGCATGGGCTTGGGGCGCGGCTGGGAGCCCGGCCAGACTCGTCACCCGCGCGTCGGGACTCGCCAGGAGGTCGCGGAAGGCTTTCTCGTCCGCCAGGCGGCGCCGCGCCGTGTCCAACTCCTCCCGGGACTTCTGCAGCTGGGCCTGCATGTTCGCGGCCTCCGCCCGCGCCGCCTCCGTGGCCCGGCGGGACTCGCTCCGCTCCTTCGAGATCACCAGGAGGCCACCCAGGGAGAGGACAAGGGCGGCGGCCGCGGCCAGGACGGGCCAGACCCACGCCCGCCGCGGTTCCGAGGGGCGAGCCACGGCGGCCAGAGTGCGCCGGCGCAAGCCGGGCGCGGGAGGCACCGGGGGGGTGGCGAGGCCGATGCGGGCGGCGACGGCCTCAAAAACCGCGAGCTCGTGGCGCCCTTCCTCGCTTCCCGCGAGGCGCTCCTCGAAGTAGGCCCGATCCTCGCCGTCCAGGGCCCCCAGGGCGGCCAGGGGAGACAGTTCGAGGAGGCGGTCGTCGGTCATGAGGGCCTCCCTCCCAGCACCTCGCGCAGCCGAATCATGGCCGTCCGGATCCTGGTCTTGATCGTCCCCAGCGGCTCGCGGAGGCGCTCCGAGATCTCGGACTGCGTGAGCCCCTCGTAGTAAGCGAGCTCCAGGGCCCGTCGTTGGTCAGGGGACAGGCCCTCCAGGGCCTTCCGCACGGCCAGGGCCTCGTCGCTCCGTGGGAGGGCCACCGCCCCCGGCGGGGCCGTGTGCGCATCCTCACGGCGTGAGGTCCGTCGCCGCAGTCGGTCGAGGGCGCGGCTGCGGGCTATGGTGCAGACCCAGGCCTCGGGGGAGCCGCGGCGGGGGTCGAAGCGCGTGGCCTGCCGCCAGACCTGGACGAAGACCTCCTGGACCACGTCCTCCGCTTCCGTCCGGTCGTGCAGGATCCGCAGGGCCAGGCCGTTCACGAGCCCGGCGTAAAGGTCATAGAACTCCCCGAGGGCCTTGTGATCCCCCGTGATCAGCCGTCGAATCAAGGATTCGGCTTGGGGCGGAGCCATTCAAGAACCGGGAGCGGTGACGGGAGATCTTAACCACAGCTCGCCGGCTGTTCCACTTGGGGACGTGCGGTTCTCGCTACCGCGCCCGTGGCCGCTTCCGGATGGGGGCCGGGTCCAAGGGAGCCCCGGGAGACTAGCCATCGACGCTACCCGCCGGACCGGCAAAGACGGCCCCGCCGATTCTCCTTCGGGGTGGACGGTCTTCGCCGAAGGACGGACGGATCCGGC
>DATMQU010000125.1:0-6292 GCA_035566715.1 Vicinamibacteria bacterium | reverse complement strand
CCGAGCGGCCTGGATCGCCTTTCGGCCCCGCCCCGACGGGCGCGTCCACCTCTTCTCCCTCCACTTCGGCGAGGCCACCGAGTTCGATCTGGGAGGGCTGTCCAAGACGGGCCCCGCCTGGGCGCAGTACGTGAAAGGCGTGGCCTGGTCGCTGCGCGAGGACGGACATGCCCTGCGGGGGTTCGAGGGCGTGCTCGCGGGCGACGTGCCGATCGGGGCCGGGCTTTCCTCCTCCGCCGCCGTCGAGCTCGCGGCCGCCCGCGCCCTCGCCGCCAGCAGCGACCTCGCTTGGGAGCCGAAGGCGATGGCGCTTCGGGCCCAGCGCGCCGAGAACTCCTGGGTGGGGATGAAGTGCGGGATCATGGACCAGCTCGCCTCCGCGGCCGCGGTCGCGGGCTCGGCGCTCCTGATCGACTGCCGATCGCTGGATACAACCCTAGTACCGCTGCCCCCGGCGGCGTCCGTGGTCGTCCTCGACACCTCGACCCGTCGGGCCCTCGTGGACTCCGCGTACAACGAGCGGCGCGCCCAGTGCGAGGAGGCGGCGCGGAGCCTCGGGGTGACGGCGTTGCGGGATCTGACCCCCGAGGAGCTGGCCGGGTCGGCGGTCCCCCTCGAGGCCACGGTGCGGCGGAGGGCCCGGCACGTGGTTTCAGAGAACGCGCGCACACTGGCCGCGGCTGAGGCCATGCGGAGTGGAGACGCCGCCGCCCTGGGCCGGCTCCTGGATGCGAGCCACGAGAGCCTGCGCGAGGACTTCGAGGTCTCGAGCCCGGCCCTGGAGGCGATGGTCGCCTGCGCCCAGAGCGACGGGGCCGCCTACGGGGCCCGCCTCACGGGAGCCGGCTTCGGCGGCTGCGCAGTGGCGGTCGTTCACCGGGCGGAAGCCGAGGCTTTCTCGGCTCGGGTTCAGGCGGCCTTTCGGGAGCGCACCGGCCTCACGCCCCAGGCCTACGTCTGCCAGCCGGCCGCGGGCGCCTCCCTCGAGACCATCTCCTGACCCCCCCGTCGTTCAGCGGCGGGCCAGGGCCTGCGCGATCGCCTTCTCCGCCCTCGGCGCCATCACCGCGTAGCCGGCTGCGTTCGGGTGAAGGCCGTCGTCGTTCAGCTCCGGCTTAAAGGCTCCGCTGGGGTCGGCTATGGCCGAGAAATAGTCGAGGTACACGTGCCCGTTCGCGCGGGCGTACTCCGCCATCCACGCGTTGAGCGCGCGCAGGCTCTCCGGCCGCCGGTCCTTGGTGCGCAGCAGGGGCACGCCGTTCCGGTCCCGCTTGTCGTCGGACACGGGCAGGAGGGAGGCGAGCACGACCCGTACATCATGCAGCCGCGCCAGCTCCGCCATGCTGGTCAGGTTCTGCTCGACGACGTCGAGCGCGACCGGGCCCGAGTTCCCGGCCAAGTCGTTGGTCCCGGCCAGGATCACGACGACCCGCGGCTTGGGCCCGATCACGTCGGCCCGGAAGCGAAGCACCATCTGCGACGTGGATTGGCCGCCGATGCCCCGATTCAGGTAGGGCTTGCCGGGGAAGAAGCCCCCGTAGCCCGCCTTCGACCAGTTGTCGGTGATGGAGTCGCCGAAGAACACGACCCGCCCCTCGCCGGGGCGGGGAGGGGTGAGGGCGGCGTTGGCGGCCGCGTACCGGGAGAGCCGGCCGTAGTCGAAGGCCACGAACTCGAGGCAGGCCGTCTCTTCCCCCGGAAAGCGCCGGCAGCCGGAGGGCCAGACCGGGTATCTCCACTCCGGGGGAGAGGGAGCGTACTGGCCGGGGAAGGCGATCACGGGCGGGGCGGGCGGGGAGGAGGCGGGAGAGGGAGCCGGGCGGTGCCAGGGAACGTCAAGGCCGGCGGTGTCGTGCTGGAAGCGGCGGATGCCCTGCCCGACACCGGCGATGTACATGTCCGTGCAGGCGAGGCCCCCCGCCCCGAACTCTATGTTCGCGCCCGCGGTGCGACCAAGTGGATGGACCTCCTTGCCGTCGGGGCTGATCTCGTAGAGGGTCGAGGAGGCGGTCGCGTAGATGCGGCCCTGGGCGTCAAATGCGATCCCGTCCCCCTTCACCTGGGGGAGGGTCGCGAACAGCTCGCGGCTCACTTCGGCGCCGTTCACAATTGTCAGGCGCGTCACCTCCGTGGTCTTCCAGGACACTACGTAGAGCTTGCCGTCGGGGCCGAAGGCGATCCCGTTGGGCTCCGTGATCGGACTCGTGGTCACGCGGGTCTTCGCCCCCTCGGGGTCCACCCGGTAGAGATGGCCGCCGTCCTGGTCGCTGTAGTACACCGCCCCGTCCTCGCCCAGGGTGACCCCGTTGATGCCCTCCTCGGCGTCGGCGAGCGGCTTTAGGGTGGGGGGGTCGCTCAATGTCACGCGGAGCAGCTTCTTCAGGGTCCGCGAGCCTGCGTAGAGAGCTTTGCGCTGCGGGTCGAGGATGATCCCGAGGGCGTTCCCCCCCATGTCCACCCACCGCGTCTCGGGGGGCTGGTCGTAGGGTGGGCGGTAGCGGCCCAGGTACTGCGTGTTCGGGCCCACGAAGGGCTGGGAGAAGTAGATGGTGCCGTCGGGGGCGATCACGAGCCCCTCCGCGTTGGTGATCTGCTCCAGTCTGGGCCGAGCGGCTCCGCAGGGGATGCTTGCCGCCGCGGCTGGGAGCGAGCCCGCGGCGGTGAGGACGGCCAGGAGCACGACTCTTCCCATCCTGCGACCTTGTCCCATACGCGTCCTTTCTGCCCGAGCCGGACGGCGGCGTGCCCAGCTCGCCGCCGCATCCGGCCGGATCACCACTCCCCCGCGCGCCTTTCGCGGGCAGGCGCTCAGGGGCGGGCGACCGCCCACGCCAGCCCATCCGCCAGCGACCCTGCCTCGATCAGTCTTTCGACTTTCCAGGTCTCCAAGTCCACGACCGCCACCTGGCGGCTCTGGTCGCAGGAGACGTAGGCAAACCTGCCGTCCGGGCGCACCACCACCTCCTGCGGGGCCTTGGGCACGCTGATGGTCCGCGAGAGCGCGAGGGACGGCAGGTCGAGCACACCCAGCCCGTTGACACCGAGGAGCGTGATCAGCAGCCGGCGGCCGTCCGGGGTCGGGGCCGTGCCGTAGGCGATGCCGGGGAGGCTCACCCATTGCTTCAACCGATTGGTGACGGCGTCGATGACCGCGAGCCGCGGCTGGGTCTGGTCGGCGGTGAACAAGAGGTGGTCGTCCACGGAGAGGGAGATGCGCTGGGCGCGGCCGGAGACGGGAATGACGGCCAGGACCTTGCGGGCCACGAGGTCGATGGCGCTGACCGTGCCCACGCCCACGTTGGAGGTGTAGGCGCGCTTGCCGTCCCGGGTCAAGGCCAGCATGTGCGACTCCGGCTGGCCGGTCGGGATCCTCTCCACGATCTGGCGGGTCTTGGGATCGATCACGGTCACGGTGTTGGTGAGCTCGGTCGTGACGTAGAGCCGGCCGTCGGCCCCGAAGAGGGGACAGTGGGGCCGCTCGGGACGGCCGAAGTCTATGGTGGCCACGCGGCGGCGGGACGCAATGTCGATCACGTCCATGGTCCGGCCGTCCGTCCCCGGCCGGCCCACGCCGGAATCGCCGTAGATGGGCACGTAGGCGGTGCGGCCGTCCGGGGAGGCGATCACCTCGTGCCCGGTGACGCCGCTCTCCTCCACCGTCGCCAGCAGGCGGCTCTCCTGGGGATCGATGATGCCCAGGGTGTGGTCGCCCTTGTTGGCCACCAGCAGCAGACCCCCCGGGGGCGTGGACGCCCTGATCGGGGGCGACCCCCCGGCGGCGGTCATGGCCAAGCCAACAAACAAGATGAGCCCGTTCCGCGGCATGGAACCTCCTCGCTAGCCGACCCCCGGGTCACGCCGAGCTCCGCACGGTCCGCTAGTTCTGCCGGGCTTTGAGCATGCCGGGCGAGTTCCACTTGATCACGTGGTACACGGCCGGCACGTCGCCCACGTTCTTTATGGTGTGGAGCTGACCGGAGGCCTGGAATATGACGGAGCCCGGCCCCAGGCGGCGGCTCTCACCGTTGACGATGGCCTCGACCGTGCCCTCCTTGATGATGATGATCTCCTCGTCGGGGTGCTTGTGGGGGGGGTGGGGCGCCACACCGGGGGGCAGGGTCGTAACGTGGACCTCGAGCTCGTCCAGGGTGGCGGTGGGCGCTTGAAACACCGGCCGAGACAGGCCTTTGGCCGGCTTGGCCACGATGTCCTCCCAAGCGACCGCGGCCGAGCCCATCGGGGGTTTCGCGTCGCCCGCCGCGGCGAGGGCGGAAGCCGTAAGAATGACAAGAATGCTCAGGGGCTTCATGGCCGCACCTCCACTGGGGCCACCCGGGGCCCGGGGCCGCTTGGCCATAGGTGGGTGTCCCGAGGAGGCTTTTTACATGAATTTGCGTGCACGCGCCACGGGCGGCGCCTATAGTTGATTTCAGCAAGAGCTCCCATGAGTTCACGGCCGCTCGAGGTCGCGGCGGTCATTTTCTTGATCACGGGCACGGCCGGGTGCCAGCATGGGGCTGCCGCGTCCCGTTCCGCCCCCTTGGCCTCCCAGACCGCCCCGCGCCCACCCGCGGAGGGCGCGCCGACAGCGGTCCCCCCGGCAACAAACGCAACCCCACCGAGCCCGGTGGCTCTCGCCGCGGCCACCGCGGGTGACGACGCCTTCCGGAGCCGCGTCCAGCCGATCCTCGAGCGACGCTGCACGCCCTGCCACTTTCCGGGCGGCCAGATGTACGACCGCCTGCCCTTCGACCGCGCCGCCGTGGTGCGGTCGAAGCCGGAGCCTCTCCTGCGCCGGCTCAAGGTGGCGGAAGAGCATCAGGCGGTCGAGGAGTGGCTTCGCACCCCGTCCCCCGCGCCCTAGCTGACCGGCCGGGCGCGCGGGGCGGCTCGGCGCCGCGCGAAGCAGAGGCCCGACCAGGTCTCGTCGATCGCGCAGATCTTGTAGTCCACGAAGCCGGCCTCGAGCCCGAAGGCGCGCACCGCCCTCTCTCCGAGGTCGGTCTTTGCGCCCGAGGCCTGCTTCCGCCAGGCGATCCAGAGCGCGCCGCCTTCGGCAAGAGCCCGGGCCGCGGCAGGAAAGCGCCGGGCCAGGTCCCCCTGGGACAGGGCGAAAAGCACGATGACGCGGGGGCTCGGGGAAGCCCGCCTTTGGATGCGCACGCCCTCCGGCAAGGCGCCGAGTCTCCCCTCGAAGCCCGGCGGGGCGCCGAGGAGGGCGACCCGCGAATCGGGGCGAAAGCCCAGCTTCTTCGGTAGGGGAGTGCCGGAGTATCCCGCCATCGTGGAGGGGGCCAGGGGCCGCTCGGGGGGCGCGCTGATCGCGCGCCTCAGGGCGCCGCGGATCCCCCGCCACTCCGTGTAGGTTGCGTCGGAGAGGAGGCCTCGTACTCGGGCCACCTTCTCCGGCTCGCCGTCGGCAAAAACGATGGGCACCCCCCGCGTCGTTCGCCGCTGACGAAGCAAGATTGCCACCGCACACCCCTGGGACGGGAGGCGGCCGAGATCGATCACGAAGGCGTGGGGCGGGCGTACCAGCAGGGGTTTGAGCTCGCCGCCCCCCTGGGGCCCCCGGACCTCGACGAGGTAGCCCGCGTCCCGGAGCCACCGCGCATGGCGGGTGGCCGCGGACCGGCTCCAATCGATAAGGACCACGCGGGGCAAGTGCCGCCATCCTAGCCTAGCCAGCGGCCGGCCCGGGGGGCCCACCGTCGGCGGAGGTCGCGACGCCTACTCCAGCCGGAGCCGATAGCCGACGCCGGGCTCCGTGACCAGGTATCGCGGCCGGGCGGGATCGGGCTCGAGCTTGTGGCGGAGCTGGCCCATGTAAACGCGCAGGTACTGGGTCTCGGAGGCGTAGGCCGGCCCCCAGGCTTCTTTCAACAGGTGGCGGTGGGTCAGGACCTTCCCCGCGTTGCGCACGAGAGCGGCCAGGAGCCGGTACTCCGTGGGCGTGAGGTGCTTCTCCTCGCCGCCCACGAAGACCTGTCGGCGGGCGAGGTCCACCCGGATCTCGCCGCGCGTGAAGACCGCCTCCTCGTCTCCGCCCGCGAGGGCCTCGTGGTGCCGCCGGGCCACGCGCATGCGGGCCAGGAGCTCGTCCACCCCGAAGGGCTTGGTCAGATAGTCATCCGCTCCCGCATCGAGCGCGGTCACCTTGTCCTTTTCCTGGCCTCGGGCCGAGATCACGATGATGGGTATCTGCGACCACTCGCGCAGCCGTCGCGTGACCTCGATTCCGTCCATGTCGGGCAGCCCCAAGTCCAGGAGGACCACCTCCGGGTTCCGGGTG
>DATMQU010000124.1:0-2149 GCA_035566715.1 Vicinamibacteria bacterium | reverse complement strand
TCATTGCGTCCTTGCCGTTGATCTCGTTCTGGGTGGCGCTGGGGAACGCGCACTCGGCCCGGTGGTTCCACAGGGGGTTGTGATCCGACTTGCCGTCGAATGGGGTGTAGACGACACCCTTGAACTTCTCCGCGTACTCCTTGATCCGCCCCCGGCGCAGGTTCTTGAGCTCCATCACGAAGGCCAGGCGCTGGCGGTCGATCCCCTTCTCGTCGTAGATGTAGCCGCCGGAGTCGGAGAGGGTCAGGGGGCGGGCCCCCAGCTCGATCAGCTTCTCCACCGTGTACTGGGCCACGTTGCCGCTACCGGAGACCAAGCAGGTCTTGCCCTGGAGCGTCTGCTGGCGCGTGGCCAGCATCTCGGACGCGAAGTACACGCAGCCGTAGCCGGTGGCCTCGGGCCGGATGAGGGAGCCGCCCCAGTTCAGGCCCTTGCCCGTGAGCACGCCCGCGAACTCGTTGCGCAGCCGCTTGTACTGGCCGAAGAGGTAGCCGATCTCCCGGCCCCCCACCCCGATGTCCCCCGCGGGCACGTCGGTGTTGGGCCCGATATGGCGGAAGAGCTCGCTCATGAAGCTCTGGCAGAAGCGCATGACCTCGTTGTCGCTCTTCCCCTTGGGGTCGAAGTCGGATCCGCCCTTGCCCCCGCCCATGGGGAGGGTGGTGAGCGAGTTCTTGAACACCTGCTCGAAGGCCAGGAACTTGAGGATCCCCAGGTTGACCGAGGGATGGAGGCGGAGCCCGCCCTTGTAGGGCCCAATGGCGCTGTTCATCTCGATGCGGAAGCCCCGGTTGACTCGGATCTGGCCCTGGTCGTCCTGCCAGGGCACGCGGAACAGGATCACCCGTTCCGGCTCGACGATCCGCTCCAGAATCTTGTGGTGGCGATACTCGGGATGGCGGTCCAGAACCGGGGCCAGGGACTCCGCCACCTCCTGGACCGCCTGGTGAAACTCGGGCTCGGAGGGGTTCTTGGCCCTGACGTCGGCCATCAGCGACGACGCGTAGTCGTTCATTTCTCCCTCCCGTTGGGGCCTGCCGCCGCCGCGCCCTGGACCCCCGGACGCTCCCGGGCCTTCACAGCTTGAGGCGGCCGCGGATCGCTTTCAACACCTTGGCGGCTTCGATCTTCTTCTTGCCCTCCAGCCGATCGCGGACGGCGTCCTCGAGAGCCTCTTCGATCTCGAGGAGCGCCCCTTGCTCGTCTCCGGCCGTCAGGCCCGCCGAGAGCACCGCCCCCCGGAGCTCGCCCGCCCCCGCCTCCCTCTCTAACTCGACATAGGTGGTCACCACCTCGCCCACGCCCACCTTGGACGCCGCCATGACCCGGGAGAGAAGGGAGATCCCGGCCTTGTTGATGAGGTGGTTCACGGCCGCGGTGGCGATGATCTCGCGCCGCAGGACGTGGGCATCGAAGTGCTCTCGGAAGGATTCGCGCAGCCGGAGCGGGAAGTAGTCCTCCAAGAAGGGACGGCCGGCGGCGCTGTCCGGGAAAGCCGTCTCCATGAGCATCTCGAAAGCGAACATCTTGGTGTGGCCGAGGAGCACGGCCAGGAGCGGCCGGGGCAAGCCCCGCTCTCGGTGGGGGCTGGAGAGCAGCTCCTCCCGGCTGGGCACCGCGTCGTCGGCGCGGCTCAAGACCCCCGCCCCCGTCATGTCGTCGACGAGGTTCACGAACTCCTCGTAGCGCTTCGCGCTCCGAAGCCCGTCCAGGGTGAGGGCCAGGGACTGGTTGTCGTTGTCGGCCAATACCAGGGCCGCCACCTCCTCCGTCATCTCGGCCAGGATGCGGTTCCGCTCCTCGCGGCCCTTGACCACGCCCTTCTTGATGAGCATGTCCAGGAGGATCTTGATGTTCACCTCGTGATCGGAAGTGTCCACCCCCCCGGAATTGTCGACGGCGTCGGTGTTGAGGAGCCCGCCCCCGGCCCAGTACTCGAGCCGGGCCTTCTGGGTGAATCCGAGGTTACCCCCCTCCCCCACCGCCCGCGCCCGCACGTCCCGCGCCACCACCCGCACCCGATCGTTGGTCCGATCTCCCACGTCGACGTCGTCCTCGCTCGCCGCCCTCACGTAGGTCCCGATGCCGCCGTTGTAAAGCAGGTCCACCCGCGCGGTGAGGATGCGGCGGACCACCTCCTCGCCGCTGG
>DATMQU010000123.1:0-2041 GCA_035566715.1 Vicinamibacteria bacterium | reverse complement strand
CTGGCCTTGGGCGGCAGAGACGATCACCGCGTCCACGGTCAGGTACTTGGCGCCGATGAAGGCCCCGAAGAAGCCCTGCCGGCTCTTGACGAAATCCCACTCTAGGGCCCCGGTGTAATACCCCCCCTTGAGGCTCGTGCTGACCGTGCTGCCCGTGCGGTAGAGGTTCTGTCCGAAGCTGAAGTTGCTGGAGGCGGTCGTGTTCCCGGAGTAGTTGAAGGACGTGTAATCACCCCGGAGCTTGATGCCGGGGCTCAGCTTGAAAGCCCCCCTCACCTCCCATGTGGACTGGTCGGTGACGCCGAGGTCGTTCTTCACGTCCAGGAGCGTCCCCGGCGTGGTGCTGAACCCCTTCTGGATCTGGGAACTGAGGGTGGGCCACCACTTCCAGTACTCCGCGCGCAGGTGGTAGTTTTCTTGGCTCGGCAACTCCTGGGCCGCCCCCAGCGCCGGCAGGGCCAGCAGCAGGAGAACGGCACCTCGAGCCGGGACGGGTCGTGTCATGGGCCTCCTCGAGCCCGCCAGCCGCGGACCGGGCAGACGATACCATGAGATCCCCATCAACCACAAGCCTTTGTGTGGGTTCGGACGACCACTCCCAGGGCTAGAGGTCCCTCCGGCTCGCCCCCTTCAGCAGGCCCAGGACGGCACCTGCCTCCGGAACCTTGAGCCCGTACGCGGCCAGGCCGTAGACGAGGACGCCCACGACGACGGGCAGCAGCCCCGTGGCCAGGTGGGCGAGAAGACCTTGGGAACCCAGCCAAGCCTCGAGCCGCTGCGCCAAGAGCCAGCTCACGACCGCCATCACGGCGGTGGCTCCCAGTATCCGCAGAAGCCGCATCGGCCAGCCCCGCCCTCCGAGCCCGCCCACGCGCCGCTCGAAGACGGCGAGGAGCACCGCCACGTTGACCAGCGATCCCACCGCAGTACCCAGGGCCACCGCCCGGAACCCGACCCGCGCGAAGAAGAGCAGGTTGATGACGACGTTGGTGACGACGGCGAGAGCGCTGGCCAGGAGGGGGACCCGCGGCTTGCCCAAGGCGTAGAAGGCGGGGGCCAGCACCTTGACCCCCGTGTAGGCGAAAAGACCGACGGAATAGGCGAGGAGGGCGGCCGCAGTGTTGCTGGTGTCGGCGGCCGCGAAGCGCCCGTGCTGGTACAAGAGGCGCACGATCGGGACCCCCAGCACCATCAGGCCCGCGGTGGCGGGAAGGGTCAGGAAGGCGAGCAGGAAGAGCGATTGGCTGAGGGTCGCGCTCAGGCCGGCGAGGTCGCCCACCGCCGCTCGGCGGGCGAGGCCGGTGGTGGCGATCGTCCCCAGGGCCACGCCAAAGATCCCGATGGGAAGGTACAGGATCCGGAAGGCGTAGTTGAGCCAGGCCACCCCCCCGGGCTCAAAGGACGCGAAGTAGCTGTTCACGAAAATGTTGATCTGGACCGCGGCCAGGCCCACGGTGGCGGGAGCCATCAGGCCCGCGATCCGCCGGATGCCCGGATCCCGGGGTGCCCACTGGGGAGCGAACGACCAGCCCATCCCTCTCAGAGACGGGAGCTGAACCAAAAGCTGCGCGGCTCCCCCGAGCAGGGTGCCCGCAGCCCAGCCGAGCGCGACCTGCTCCAGGGGGAAGCCGATCGCCCAGAGCGCCCCTCCCCAGATGATGGCGACAAGGTTGAACATGGCGGGGGCGAGGGCGGGCGGCCCGTAGCGCTCCTCCGCGTTCAGCATCCCCATGGCCACGGCGGCGAAGGACACGAGGGGCAGGAAGGGCATCATGACCCGGGTGAGTCGGACCGTGAGCTCGGCCTTGCCGGGGACGGCCCTGAAGCCGGGGGCCAGGACCGCCACCAGGGGGGCCGCGAACACGATGCCGGCGGCGACCAGAACCCCCAGCAACGCGGCCAGAAGCGTGAGGAGGCGGGAGGACAGGCGGTGCGCACCCGGGCGGCCCTCCTCGGCCAGAGCGCGGGTGTAAACGGGCACGAAAGCGGCGGACAGCGTGCCTTCCGCGAAGAGGTCGCGCAGCAGGTTCGGGATGCGGAA
>DATMQU010000122.1:0-2662 GCA_035566715.1 Vicinamibacteria bacterium | reverse complement strand
TGGCGAGCCGTCTTGTCCAGCTCGACGTCCAAGAGCTCCAGCAGGTTGTCCTTCAGGCCGTGGCGGTCGGTATAGGTCCGCACGAGCTTGCTCACCGTGCGCGTGCAGTAAAGGGGGAACACGTCGATGCCCAGGTGGTGGCGGAGGGTCGCCACATCGAAGCGGGCGAAGTGGAAGACCTTCAGGACGCGGGGGTCCTCGAGCAGCCGCTTCAGGCGGGGGGCGCGCGCTTCCAGGGGCCGGGCGGGGGAGAGGGCTTCGCGCGGAATCTGCACCAGGGCGGCCCGACCGGCGCGATCGCAGAGCTGGACCAGACACAGGCGGTCGCGGAGAGGGTTCAGGCCCATGGTCTCCGTGTCCACGGCCAGGGCCGGGCTTTGCGAGTAAGCCTGGAGCAGGTCCTCCGTGAGGTCGCCGCGCACGATCTCCGGGGTCACCTCGGGGGGCGGATGCGGCATGGGCTGTCCCTCCGCGCGCATGTTAGCACTTCGCCGCCCGCGGCTCGTTCGGGTCGCCGGATGGCCTTGGGGGGTCTCCCCCGCGGGAGGGCCCGTCACTCAGCGTGGGGGCGCGGTCGATTATACGACTTCCCCTCCGCGCTCTCTCCCGCGAGTGCCACGGGGACGCAGCCGGTTCGCCCTTTCCCGGCGCCCGCCAACGGGAGGCTGCCGCCAGGGGTCAGACGGGAAAGATGCGCCGGAAGAGGTCCGTCTCCAGAAGCCCCTCGGGGTCGCATTCCCGCTTGAGGGCCAGGAACCTCCGGACCCGCTCCTCCTCCAGATACGGCCGTAGACCGGCGTGGCTGAGCGTCGAGTCTTTGGCGAAGTAGAAGCGCCCCCCCGCCTCCACCACCGTGCGGTCCAGGTCGGCGGTCAGGGCCCACAGGCTCTTCGCGCCCGCGGCCGTGACCGGGAAGTCGAGAGCGAGGGAGAAACCGTCGAGGGCGTGGGTCATCAGGAAGGCGTCGGGCCGGTGGCGCTTGAGGACGGCCAGGTAGGGCACGTGGCCGCGCTCCTGGCAAAGGTCGAGCTGGGCCCCGAAGACCGCGGCCGCCCGCTGCCCAGGGATGAAGCTCTGGTACTGGATGAGGCCACCGGGGGCGTAGGCGAGCCTCCAGTCGGGCACGTAGTCCAGCAGGAAGGCGAAGGCCGCGTGGGACTGGCGGTAGGAGCGGCCGGAGGAGATCCGGCTGGAGTGGTGCTTCGCGGCATTGACGAGTCGTACGCCGGGGTTGTTGAGGAGGGGCCGCATCAGGCGCCAGAGGGCCGCCTTGGGGAGGACGCCGAAGAGGGTCGCGGGCAGCTCCTGGTGGGCAACGCGGAGGGTACGGCCGGGCTCGGGGTCCTCGCCGGGGGCGAGATGGTTGGCCTGATGAACGAGCCCGCGGCCGCGCCGCCGTCCCCCAGCGAAGGCGTCCACCCAGCCCACGAGGTAGTCGGCCCGTTCCTTGCGCTCCTCGAAGACCGCGATCATCTCGCCCAGGTCCCGAACCGAGACCGGCTCCACGGAGAGGAGACCCGAGTGGACCCGCTTCAGCTGGAGGGTCAGGCTCAGGAAGCAGCCGAGCATCCCAAAGCCGCCGACGGCGGCGTGGAAGAGCTCGGCTTCGCGCTCGCGGCTGCAGCGGCGGACCTCGCCCGTGGGGAGCAGGAGATCAAAATCCAGGATGTGGTCGCCGATGGGCCCCACCGCCCAGTTGTTCTTGCCGTGGATGTTCATGGCCGCGCAGCCACCCAGGGTGGGGAACATCGTTCCCGGCACCACCGCCGGCCACCAGCCATCCTCGATGGCGTGCCGCCACAGCTGGCCAATCGTGACCCCCGGCTCCACGCGCGCTACGCCGGTGGCGGGGTTCCACTCAAGGATGCGGTCCATCCCCGTCAGGTCCACGACGATCCGCTCGGCGTTCAGGGACGCATCGCCGTAGCTGCAACCCGCCCCCCGGAGGCCCACGGAAACCCCGCTCGCGCGGGCGGTGTCCAGCACCTCCCGCAAGGCATCCTTGGTGCGGGGCCGGTACACGTAGCCCATCGCGCTCGAAGCCAGGCCCCACGCCCAGAGGCGCTCCAGGCGCTCTGCGGGCAGCGCGGCGGGGGCGGCCGCCCGGAGGGAGAGGGGGGGGAGATGGGTGGGCGCGCTCACACGTCGAGGCGGCTGAAGACGAGGGAGGGGATCTGGCGCAGCGCGAACATGATGGGGCGCCAGGTGGGGGGCACGTAGGCCGTCACCGCACGGCGCCGCGCGGCGCCCAGGATCTGTGCGGCCGCGCGGTCGGCGGAGATCAGGAGGGGCCGCCGTTCCACGCCCTGACTCATGGGGGTGTCTACGGGCCCGGGCTTGACCGTCACCACCGTCACCCCCCGGCGGCGGAGCCGATTGCGCAGGGCCTCGAGGTAGGTGTCGAGCGCGGCCTTGGAAGCGCAATAGGCCGGCTGGCCCCTGCGGCCGCGGTCACCGGAGACCGACGAAATGCCGACGATCGTGCCCTCGCCCGCGCGGGCAAAGCGCAGGGCCGCTTCGTTCAGCCAAGCCATGGCCCCCAGCAGGTTCACCTCGATGATCTGGCGGTCCTTCTCGAAGGCGTACTCGTCCTCCCCCACCGGGGGCATGACCCCCGCCGAGTAGATGATCAGGTCCAGACCGCCGAGGTCGCGGCAAATCC
>DATMQU010000121.1:0-3922 GCA_035566715.1 Vicinamibacteria bacterium | reverse complement strand
GCAAGCAGATGGCCTTCTACTCCAACTTCGGCCCCCAGCTCAGCGTGGTCGCCCCCGGCGGCGACTGCGACCGCAACGACTCCGGCAACGCCTTCGGCGCGGACTGCGTCTGGCAGCAAGGGATGAATCCGGACGCGGTGGCCCTCGGCCACTACGACCAGTTCCTGAGCCTGGGTCTGGCGGGGACGAGCCAAGCCACCCCCCACGTGTCCGCCCTGGCCGCCCTCCTGATCTCGCAAGGAATCACCCAACCCTCGGCCGTGCGGGCCGCCATCGAGCAGACGGCGGAGCGGCTGGGGGGCGCGAGCCCGGGCGGCCGCAACGACTCCTATGGAAACGGTCTCATTCGGCCCGCCGCCGCCCTAGCGGGTCTCGGCTTCAACCAGGGCCCCAACTAGGGCGGGAGCGGGAGACCAATGACACTCGAGCGAGCGATCGTGGCCGTGGCGGCGTCCTTCGGCCTCCTCTCCGCGAGCGCGGCGCCGGCCCGCGCCCAGGGGCTCGCGTTGGACGGGCAGGTCGGGTACTACAGCCTGAGCAGCGCCAGCAAGTCCGCGGACGCGGTCTTCGGCTCCGCGGGCGGCGCCACCTACGGGGGCAGCCTGACCTACGCCTTCGAGAGCGGCTTCTACCTGGAAGGGGGGGCCCGCTACTTCAGCAAGACCGGACAGCGCGTCTTCGTGGCCAGCCCGAGCGGACCCGTCTTCCCGCTCGGCTTCCCATTGACGATGCGGCTGGTGCCCATCTTCTTCAACCTCGGCTACCGCTTCGGGGGGCGGGGCCCCATCGTCCCCTACGTGGCGGTGGGGGGCAGCGTCACTCTCTTCCACGAGGAGAGCACGGTGGCGGGGCTGACGACCGCGGATGACTCGAACAAGGGGGGGGGCCAGGTGCTGGTCGGCCTCGAGTTCGGGAAGGGCCACCTCCGCTTGGCGGGGGAGGCCGGCTACGCCATCGTGCCCAACACGGTGGGCATCGCGGGGGTGTCCAAGGTATACGGGGAGAAGGACCTCGGCGGCTTCTCCGTGGTGGGCAAGCTCATCCTGGGCTTCTCCAGCCGGAAGTGACGACCGCCTAGTCCTCGCCGCCCTTCTCGAGCAGGCCCATCCTCTCGAGGGTGTCCGCGTCCTCGCGCCAGCCCTCCCGCACCTTCACGAACAGACCCAGGAACACCCGGGTTCCCAGGAACTCCTCGATCTGGTGGCGGGCCTCCGTCCCCACCGTCTTCAGCATGGCCCCCCCGCGCCCGATGAGGATCCCCTTCTGGCCCTCGCGTTCCACGAGGATATCGGCCTGGATGCGCACGAGCCCCTCCTCCTCCTGGAAGGACTCCAGGACCACCCCCGTGGAGTAGGGGATCTCCTCCCGGGTGTGGTGGAGGATCCGCTCCCGGATCATCTCCGCCACGAAGAAGCGCTCCGGCTGGTCGGTGAGGAAGTCCTCGGGGTACAGCCGCTCCCCTTCCGGGAGATGGGCGAGGAGCAGAGAGGTGAGGCGCTCCACGTTGTCGCCCGTGCGCGCGGAGATCGGCACCACCTCCGCGAAGTCCAGGAGGCCGCGGTAGGCCTCGATGACGGGCAGGATTCGCGCCTTGGCCACGGTGTCGATCTTGTTGATGCCGAGGAGCACGGGGCGGCCGGCCTTCTTCAGCAGATCCCGCACATAGCGGTCCCCGGGACCATAGGGCTCTCCCACCTCCACCAGCCAGAGGGCCACGTCCCCCTGACCCAGGCTGCGCACGGCCGTGCTCACCATGCGCTGGTTCATGCGGTGCATGGGCTTGTGGATGCCGGGGGTGTCGAAGAGAACGATCTGGCCGCCCGGCGGGTTGACCACGGCCAGGATCCGGTTGCGCGTGGTCTGGGGCTTGTCGGAGACGATGGCCACCTTCTGACCGACCAGGCGGTTCACGAGGGTGGACTTGCCCACGTTGGGGCGCCCGAGCACGGTCACGAAGCCCGAGCGGAAGGAGGGGGGAGCCGCTTCGCTCACGCGGGGACCGGCGCCGGCAGGCGCCGGAAGCGGACGCGGTTGACCCGCGTTTTCTCCGCGTCCACGACCTCCAGCACGAAACCTCGGAACTCCGCCTGTTCACCCGCGCGGGGGATGCGCCCGAAGACGTTGGTCACGAGGCCGCCCACGGTGCCGATGTCCTCTTCCTCCGCCAGCGGCGTCTCCAGCGCCTGCTCCAGCCGGCCCAGGCTCACCCGCCCCGCCACCAGCACCGAGCCGTCCGGCTCCACCGTGATGGGGTCGGTCTCCACGTCGAACCGATCCTTGATCTCTCCCACCAGCTCCTCCACGATGTCCTCCACCGAGACCAGCCCCGCCGTGCCCCCGTACTCGTCGATCACCACCGCGAAGGTCGTGCGCCGGGCCTGCATCTCCTTGAGCAGCTCCGCGATTTTTTTGGTCTCGGGAACGAGGAAGACGGGGCGGGCCAAAGGCCGCAGGGACTCCCCGGGATCCCCCTCGTGGTCCATGAGGTCGCGGACCTCCGCCACCCCCACGATGTCGTCCAGGTTCTCGCCGTAGACGAGGATGCGGCTGTACTTGGTCTCCCGCATGACCCGCCGGAGGTCGGCCACCGTCCCCCCCGCCGCCACCGCCACGATGTCCGGTCGGGGGGTCATCACGTCGCGCACCTGGGTCTCCGAGAAGCGGGCCAGGGAGTCGGCGAGCCGGCCTTCGTCGGGGTCGAGCACGGGCGGGGGGGGGACCTCGGGCACCCCCGGCCCCCCGGCCGCCTCGCCCTCCGGGTCGGGGAGGGCCCGCTTGCGGAGGGCGGCCACCACCGGGGAGAGCGCCTGGGCGTACAGATGGAAGGCGGGCAAGAGGAGGAGCAGGGAGCGCTCGGGGTTGCGGCGGACGAGGGCGTAGGGGACGCTCAGGCGGAAGACGAGCAAGTAGGCCACCATGGCGAGGAAGGCCACCAGCATCGCCCAGTGGGCGAGGTGCTCGAGGAAGAGGGAGGTGATGACCACCGTCATCCCCACGTGCGCGGTGTAGGTCCCCATGTGGATGGGCATGAGCAGGGTAGGCGGGTCGTCCAGGTACTGGTTGGCCAGCTCGGCCCGTGCGTTGTGCAGGGCCACGTGGGCCAAGCGGCGCCGCTTGAGCAGGTAGAAGGCGGCCTCCACCGAGGCCAGGGCGAGGGAGGCCAGGGACAGGAGCGCGAGCAGGAAGAAATCGAGCCCGATCATGCCGAGCCCAGCAGCCGGCGCCGCAAGCGCCCCTCCAGCCGGTCCATGGTTCCGTCATCGGTCTCGTGGTCGTAGCCGAGCAGGTGCAGGAAGCCGTGCAGGGCGAGGATCTCGAGCTCCTGGGCCAGAGGCCGCCCCTCCCCGCGCGCGTTGCGCTCCGCCGTCTTCACGCTGATCACGATGTCACCCAGGCCCTCGCCTCCGCCCGCCCCCGTGAAGGAGAGCACGTCCGTGGGGCGGTCGCGGCGGCGGTACTCGCGGTTGAGCCTCCGCAGGGTGCCGTCCCCGGCCAGGACCAGGGTCACCTCTCCGGAGACGCGGAGGACGCCCGCCGCCCCCGCGAGGACGCGCCGCAGGCGCCCCCCGTCCACCCGGCGCCGCCGCTGACGGTCGATGAGAACGATACCCAGGGACGACCTCCCCCCGCGGGCCATGCCCTTCCCTACTTGGAGGGGGCCTGGGCGGCCCCGTAGGCCTCGTAGGCCTTAATGATCGCCTGCACCAGCTTGTGGCGCACGACGTCCTTCTCGTCGAAGTAGGAGAACGCGATCCCCTTCACGCCCGAGAGCACGGAGATGGCCTCGATGAGGCCGGAGACCTTCCCGGGCGGAAGGTCGATCTGGGTGATGTCGCCCGTGACCACGACCTTGGATCCGTAGCCGATGCGGGTGAGCACCATCTTCATCTGCTCGCTGGTGGTGTTCTGGGCCTCGTCGAGG
>DATMQU010000120.1:0-6192 GCA_035566715.1 Vicinamibacteria bacterium | reverse complement strand
CTGACCGGCCCCGTCAGCCTCGGCGAAGGAGGCTACGCGGTGTTCAACCAGACCCACGAGCCGGCCGCTCTCGTCTCGGGCGTGGTCCGGAACGTGGCCATGCTGTTGGGCACCCCCAGCTCGGTGGTGAACGGCGCGCTCACCAAAGGGGCGGCCGAGCTCCACCGGCTGATCGGGTTCCCGCTGAATGACAGCCGTACGACCCTGCGCCCAGACATGGACTTCAGCGTGGGGGGCACCCTCTACGGCGGAGAGGATGTCATGACGGCACCGCTCCACATGCTGGTTGCGCTCGTTATACCCGTGATGGCCGTCATCAAATGGCGGGGGGCGGGGGCTCGCCTCGGTTGGGTTTACCTAGCGGTGCCGTACCTGGGCTTCGTCGGGATAGCCGGCTCCCTCACCTGGAGCATCTGGAACGCGCGCTACTACATCCCCTTCTGGTGTCTGTGGGCCCCGGCGGCGGCCGTCGTGCTGGCGGCCACCCTCCAGGAGAAGCTGCTGACGGGGCTGGCGGTGGCGGCGGGGCTCGCTCTGCTCCCGACCGTGCTCTGGAACCCGATTCGTCCCCTCCTTGGCCCCGAAAGCGTCATCACCGCGGACCCGCTCGACGCGATGCTCCGGTATCGCCCGTCGCTTATTCAACCCTCGCTGGATGTGGCCGCCTGGGCCCGACACCTCAGGCCTGCGCGTGTCGGTTTCGCATTGGCCGGCGACGACCTCGAATACCACCTCCAGAAGATGCTGCTCGGCGCCGTGAACCCGCGACCGACGTTCTCCTCCTTCAACGGGTTGGTACCGAAGGGCCTTCTGAAGGACGAGCCCGTGCCCGACCTGGCGGTGGTGGTCCAGGATCTGTCGGCCGAGATCGTCCATGCCGCGAGCGGCACCGTCTTCGTCCCCGTGGCGGAGTTCCCGCCCTACCGGATCTACGTGCCCCAGGGCAGCCGGGCCGCGACGCAGTTGAAGGAAGATCTCGCTCCCGCTCATCGTGACGCGGTTCACGACTTCGACGGGGACGGCAGGGCCGACTTCATCACTTTCGATCCCGATGCAGGCCTGTGGTGCATCCGCGGCTCTGCGGCGGGCGACGTCTGCCTCCACCATGGAGCGGCTGGGTACCAACCGTTGCTCGGCGATTTTGATGGCGACGGCAAGACCGACCTGGCGCTGTTTCACGTAGCTACCGGCCTTTGGTTCATCCGGAACTCGTCGGATGGAAGGGTCGTCCAGATCGCTCACGGCGGCCCCGGTAGCGTGCCCGTTCCCGCGGACTATGACGGAGACGGCAAGACGGACGTGGCCGTCTTCTATCCGGCGGAGGGCCTCTGGTACATCCGACGATCGTCCGACGGGAGGGTCGTCCGGACCGCTCACGGCGGCCCCGGTAGCGTGCCCGTTCCCGCAGACTACGACGGAGACGGAAAGGCGGACGTGGCCGTCTTCTATCCAGCGGAGGGCATTTGGTACATCCGACGATCGTCGGATGGACGCGTCACCCGGGAGGAGTTCGGCGGGCGCGACTACGTTCCCCTGCGCGGCGACTTTGACGGCGACGGCAAGGGCGACTTAGCGGTTGTCGATCCCACCGGTCGCTACTCCTTCGTTCGGGAATCCTCGAGCGGAGTGAGATCGACCTTCGACGTTCCCCGAAACGTGGGTTGCATACCCGTCCCTGCCGACTACGACGGAGACGGCCGGACCGACCTTGCGTTCTACTGTCGGGAGAGTGGGATCTGGTGGGTGAGGTCGTCACGCAACGGTGTCACGTCCACCCGGCGTTTTGGCGGTGCCAACTTCATCGGCGTGAGATAGGGACGTCGTCACGCTCTGCGTCCGGTCCCGCCGAGCCGTGACGGCGCGAGGCCGACTGCATCCTCGGGTAACGGGTCGGAAGCGCTAGCGGACGTAACCCAGCGACCTCAGCCTGTCCAGCGTCTCCTTGTCGAGGGTTTGGCTCTCGGCCTGGCCTACGCGGCCACCCGTCTGGCCCCGAAGAGCCGCGTCCAGTACGGCGGCGAGCGGCGCATAGCTCTCGGCGGTGTTCGACAGCAGAAGGTTGCGACGCTCACCGGGGTCGACCTCGAGGTCGTAGAGTTCCTTCCTATCGGGTGTCGGTGGGATGAAGGCACGACCGTGTAGGGAGACCGTACTCCCTCGTATTCTCAAAATGTACTTGAGGTGATCCGAGCGCACGCTCTTCGCCTCGGCGTCGCCCGCCAAGGATTCGCTATAGGCGAAGCTCGGTGACCCTTGTGCACGGCCTTCCCACCGGGCCCGCAAAGACGCGCCCTGCATCTGTGTGGTGGGGCCTGACAGGCGGGCGACATCGAGGATGGTCGGCATGACGTCCAGGGCGCTCGAGACCGGCCGCAGACGACTTCCCGCGTGCTCCTCCCTCGGAAGCTTGACAATGAGCGGGACGCGCACGAGTTCGTCGAAGAGCGTGTGACCATGGCAGTCGTAGAAGGAACACCAATCCCCGGCCTCGAGCGCTCTCTCGCCCAGCTGTTCGCCGTGGTCACTCGTGAGAACGACGAGCGTCCGCTCGTAGAGGCCCCTGCTCTTAAGGAAGGCGACGAATTCTCCGACCCACCGATCTGCGGCTTGGACTCCCCCCGTGTACAGTGCATCGGCGACCACGGGATCAAACGCTCCGAGGTCCTCCAGGATCTGGACCGCCCGGGGCGATTCCCGCTCACGAGGCAGCCTCTGGTAAGCCTCTTCGATCTCGGCGGCTTTGTCATGGGGAAGGACGTCCTTGAGGAAGGTCGTTTCAAAATAGGGTGCGTGGACCTCATAGGTATGCCAGAAGATGAAGAAGGGACGGTTCTGCCGGCTGTCGATCCAGGAGCACATCGTCCGCATGTTACGGGCATCAAGTTTGACCATGGACGTGTCGTAGACAGAAAAGCCCCGACCAAAGCCCATTTGTGGGTCGACGCCGCCCCCACCCGTGAAGGCCGCGGTAGCGAAACCCTTGCCGGCGAACACCTCCGCCAGGGTCGTTTTCGACGAGCTGAGTTTCTCGTACTCCCCGGGGCTGCCGGCCCCATGGATGACGTTGTTTATGGCCCTGATGGACGCCGTGACGCCGTGACTCGTGGGATAGAGAGAGGTCAAAAGGCTCATATGCGAGGGCGTCGTCCAAGGGGCGGCAGAGATGTGCGCCTCGAAGAGCACTCCGTCACGAGCGAGAGCGTCGATATTCGGGCTCACAACTCGCGCCCGGTAGCCATAGCAGTTGAGGCGGTCCGCTCGGAGCGTGTCGAGGGAGATGAGGACGACGTTGACCGCGCCTCCACCCCCGCACGAAGAGAGAACGACGGACAGAAGAGCGGCAAACGCGCTCCGACGCGTGCCGCCTATCACTCAGTTTGAACGGCGGGCTTCGAAGCCCGCCCGCCGCCCGGCGCTAGCGCGAGGGCCGGGAGCCCGCCATGGAGAACCGAAGGCGATGAGTCCGACGCAGGCCCCGAGCCCAAAGAACAGAACCTCCGAGGCCGGGTGAAACAGACCGTCGCGTTCGACTTGATGGCTTGCGACTTCAGTTCCACTTCACGCTGGCCGGATCGCAAACCCCCTGGGTGTTTTGGACGTTGACGAGGAACGTCGTGCGCTCGGCGCCCTCGGGGGTGGACTCGTTCCAGGGGTCGATCGCCCACGCCACGAACACACAGGGACCGGTGGGCACGACCGAGGATTCCAGTGCTTGCGGCTCGAGCCTCGACCCCGGGGTGGGGGCGTGCTCGAATCGGAAGGCGAAGCGCCGCGCCTCGCTCCCCGTATTCTCGAAGGTCCATTGGCACGCGGTCCGCGCCGCGCACGGCTGCATCCCGATCGTACCCGCCCCCCGATCTCCATCCAACGATCGGGCGATCTCACACTCCTGCCCGCAGCCGGGAGGGTTGATGATCCAAGCCGCGACCTTCGCCCCGCTCTTCTTTGGCGCAACCACCGCATCCTGGTCGATGATGGCCGCGGACTTGAGGATCCTGCCCTCGAGCCTTACCTCGACGTTCATCTTGTAGTGCGGGGGCAGCGTTAAACCGACTTCGGGCTTGGTGGCACCCGACCCCCCTTCAGCCTTCACGGCGTGCACGCCGGCGTAAATGAAGTGGCGCAGAGGTTGGCCACCCGACAGGGGCGTGGTGCCCCGGAGCTCGGGAACGCGGAAGGTCTTGGAGGCCGAGCCGCCGGCCGGGCCCTCGCCGAGCACCGAGGCCAGGGCGGGATAAGCGACGACCTCGTAGGAGCGGCCGTCACACTCCAGCCAGCCGCGGCGGTTCATTTCTTCGATGATGCCCGCCGCCTCGGCCTTACCGGGCACGACGAAGGCCCGGATCTCGCCGACGATCCAACCTTCCTTCGACACTAGGGGTGGTCCCGGCCTGGCGGATGCGGGCTTTGTGGGTGGCACGGGTTGCGGAGGCTGCGTCGCGCCAGCCGCCGACGCGAGCGAGTAAAGCACGGTCCAACCCATCAGGGTCAGGCTGCTACTGCGCATCAACGTTCCCTCCGATGGGGCCCCCGTCTTGAGCCCGAGGCGGCCAAGGCACGGGAGTTGACTCTTCCATCGCCACTAATCATCTCATGGGGACGATGACCGCACAGCCGAGCGGCCACTTGGTTGGAGGAGGCGGAACGTAGGGCGGCGGTCTGCCGGCCTGCAGCCGGCCCTAGTTCATCGGGTTGTACCCCGTGCCGCCGAGGCCCGTCACCGAGTCCGTCCCCTTCGCAGTCTCCGGGAACCGGAAGTCCAGAGCCCTCGTACCCCACGGTCACCACCTCTCCGTCGACGAGTACTTACCTCGTACCCTCTTCGGAACCAGCCCTCTATGGTCCCGACCGCTCGTACTACCTCGGGGCGTCCTAGGATGACCACGGTGAAGGGGATCACATCCGGCTGAGCGTGCATGTGCTACACTCCTGCTCCCTCCCCCCCTCAGGAATGGGCAGAAAGGCACGCTTAAAATGAGAACCGGAAGAATGACGAAGGTCTTTGGGCCGTCTTTGCTTCTCGTTCTCCTTGGTGGCCTCGACGCTCAGGCCCAAAACGTGATTCAGAACCCGGGCTTCACCGGCGGCCTCAGCTCCTGGACGCCCGGTTCTCCGGGGCCCTACACCGTAGGATGGGACGGCAGCATGGGAAATGCGGCCCCTGGTTCAGCCCATGTCATCGTTACGTCCCCATCTAGCTCCGTGAACTTCTTCCCCCTCAAGCAATGCGTTCCAGCAAGCGGCTCTACGGCATACGGCGCGAGCGGGAGCGCTCGCTATCCCACCGGGGTCTCCGTGGTGCCTATCCTTGCCGTGCTCTTTTACTACTATTCGGACACAGCCTGCGCCACCCAACTTTCACAGTCGGATAGCTTTGAGATGACAGTCAGCTCAACTCCTGCCAAC
Organism: Vicinamibacteria bacterium; assembly: GCA_035566715.1. Lineage (GTDB taxonomy): Bacteria > Acidobacteriota > Vicinamibacteria > Fen-336 > Fen-336 > DATMML01. Next base: position 786 of record DATMQU010000120.1, on the reverse strand, counting down.
ACATGGGAAACCCAAACCTTCCAAAACCTTCTCACGACGCCCGCTGGGACCCACTCGGTGTTGGTTAACCTATGGCTGTCCACACCCGGACCGGGTAACACGGAGGGATGGTTCGACGACATCAGTCTTAGCCCTACCCCGGCAGCGGACCTCTCGATCACGAAGACGGACGGGCATGAGTCCGCGGTCCCGGGAACACAGATCACCTATACGATCGTGGCCTCGAATGCGGGACCGAACGCGGCGAACGGCGCGATCGTGACGGACACGGTGCCGGGGACGCTCACGAGCGTGAGTTGGACGTGTGCGGCGGCGGGGGGGGCGACGTGCACGGCAAGCGGGTCGGGGAGCATCAGCCAGGGCGTCAACCTGCCCGTGGGAGGGTCGGTGACTTACATGCTCGTGGGTACGATAAGTCCTTCCGCGACGGGCACACTCAGCAACACGGCGACCGTGACAGTGCCCTTCGGGATGGCGGACCCGAACCCGGCGAACAATACCTCCACGGACACAGACTTCCTGGTGCAGATGGGCGGGGCTCTGCCGGGGCCCCTTCCGCTGTTGCCGGGCAACAACTGGTGGAACCTCGACGTCAGTGCCGCCCCCGTGGACCCGAGCTCGACCGCCTTCATTAACTTTATCGGCGGCACGACGCCCGCGCATCCGGACTTCGGGGGAGACGTCTCCCTCGGCAGTGTTCAGATCTACGGGTTCCCCTACGCGGTGGTGAGCGGCACCCAACCCAAGAAGTCCGTCACATTCGCGACCCCGGGGGAGAGCGACGGC
>DATMQU010000119.1:0-2822 GCA_035566715.1 Vicinamibacteria bacterium | reverse complement strand
AGACGAGGTCGCCGGGGCGAAGATGCCTCCTCTGCACCACCTGGGCCCGGGGGTCTTCGAATTGCAAATCGGCGTCGCGGGGCAGGGTCACGCCATGGGCATGGTAGACGAGACCCACCAAGCCCGAGCAGTCCAGGCCCCAGGGGGTCATCCCGCCCCAGAGATAGGGCAGGCCCAGCAGCCGCCGGGCCGTGGCCACGAGCTCCGCCGGCGAGGCGCGCGGGGTGGGGGCACCGGCCTCCCGCTCCCGGATGTCACCCGCTTGGATGAAGCCGCTCGCTCCGTCGGGGAGGCGCAAGCGGCACCAGCCGCCCTTCTCGGAGGCGGAGGCCACCTCGAGGCGCGCGCCCAGGGGCGCCTGCGACAGGGGGCGGGCGGAGGTCACGCTGGGCTCTTTGTAGATGTTGGCGACGAGGCTCACGACCTCCGCCAGCGTGCCCCGCGTGCCGTAGCGGGGCCCCGAGGGCCCGGGGTACGGGAGAAGAGCGGCCTGACGGATCCAGCCCGGGTAGTGGTCGGGGGTCTCGATGCGGGCGAAGTCGGCCTCCGTCGCGAGCACGGCCACCAGCTGGCCGATTACGGCCTGGCTGACCACGTCCGTCCCGGGGTCCGGATGCGAGTACATGTTCTCGACGGGGAGGAGGACCACCGCCTCACGCCGGTCATCGGCAGGCGCCGACCCCGCGAGAAGGAGGCCGAGAATGGCCCCTCCCATCACCGACCCCGGGCTTCCTGGCATGGCCGCGAGGAATCATTGAACAGGGGCCGGGGCGCGTCAACCGCTCGCTAGCGGGGGGCTTCGACCTCCTTCAGGGGTACGTCCCAGTGGGCATCGAGGATCTCGAAGCGCCGCTGCTCTTCTTTCTTGTAGGTCTCCTGGTCGGGGAAGAGCCGGCGCGCGAGGGCCTCCTCGTCGCTGGGCGCGCCCAGGGCGGCCCAGTTGGCGAAGGTGATCACGACCAGGAATGTCCAGTCGCTCCGACCGTCCCCGTGGAAGGTGGGGCGGTAGAGCTCCACCGCCCGGAGGCGCCCCCCCTCCTTCGCCTGGGCCAGGAGGAGCGGGTAGTGGTTCTTCAGGAAGAGCCGCTCGAACTCGGTCTGGAACCCCCAGCGCACCTTATAGAAGTAGGCAACGCGGCTGGGCTTCTCCTGGGCGATCGCGGGGGAGGAGAGGGTCGCGGCCAGAACGGCTAAGACAAGTATTCGCTTCATTTGGGCACCTCGAAGGTGCCCATTCTAACGTCCTAATAGCTTCCTATTCGTAGCGGAGGGCGTCTATGGGATCGAGGGTGGCCGCCTTCCGGGCGGGGTAGTAGCCGAAGAAGATCCCGACCGCGGCCGCAAAGGCGAAGGCGATCGCGATGGAGGAGGACGTGATGAGGGTGGGCCAGCCCAGGACCTGGGTCAGGCCTTGAGAGACGCCCACCCCCAGCACGATGCCCACGATCCCCCCCAGGGCGGAGAGGCTCACCGCCTCGGTCAGGAACTGGCGCAGGATGTCCCGGGTGCGGGCCCCCACCGCCATGCGCAGGCCGATCTCCTTGGTCCGCTCCGTCACCGAGACGAGCATGATGTTCATGATCCCGATTCCGCCCACGAGCAGGCTCACGGAGGCCACGCTCATGAGCAGCCCGGTCATGGTCTGGGCCAGCTGGACGCGGGTCTGGGCCATCTCCTCCACCGTGCGCACGGCGAAGTCGTCCTCGTCCGGGTTACTGATCCGGTGGCGCTGGCGGAGGAGGCGGGTGATCTCCCGGGCCGCCTCCTCCACGGTGTCCGGGCGGGTGGCGGAGACCATGATCTGGTTGATATACGTGATTCCCAGGAGCTTCTTCTGGATCGTGGTGTAGGGGGCCACGATGATGTCGTCCTGGTCCTGCCCCCATTGCCCCTGGCCCTTGGGGGTGAGCACGCCCACCACCCGGAAGGGCAGGCTCTTGATGCGGATGATCTGGCCCACCGGATCCTGGCCGAGGAAGAGGTTCTGGACCACGGTGTCCCCCAGCAGGCAGACCTTCTCCGCGACGAGGACGTCCCGGGGGGTGATGTTGTCCCCACTGGCGAGGGGCCAGTTCCGAACCGACAGGTAGTCCTCGTTGCCCCCCTCGATGGAGGTGGCCCAGTTCTCGTTGGCGGCGATGACCTGGGAGCGGCCCCGCACGACCGGGGTGAGCTTTCCCACCGCCGCGACCTGCTCCTTGATGGCCTGGGCATCCTCCAGGGTCAGGGTCTGGACGGAGCCGATGCCCCCCCGGACGCTGCCCATGCGGGCAAAGCTCCCCGCCGAGACGTAGACCACGTTGGTGCCCGTGCTCTGGATCTGGGCGTCGATGGCGGCCCGGGCCCCCGAGCTGAGTGCGATCATGGCGATGACGGAGGCCACCCCGATGATCACGCCCAGGGCGGTGAGGGCGGAGCGGATCTTGTTCCGGCGCAGGGCCTTGAAGGCGATGCGGGCGATGTTTAGGATTTCCACCGGTCAGACCTCGACTTCCGCCGCGGGCATTTCGGCCAGTTCCGCCCCCGCGTCCCGGGGGCGGGCCACCCTCTCGTCCTTCACCACCCGGCCATCCCGGAAGCCGACCACCCGGCCCGCGTACTCCGCGATGTCGGGCTCGTGCGTGATCAGGACCACGGTGATCCCCTTGGTGCGGTTTAGGCGCTGCAGGATCTCCATGATCTCGACGCTCGTCCGGCTGTCCAGGTTGCCGGTGGGCTCGTCGGCCAGGATCAGGCTGGGCGCGGTGACCAGCGCCCGGGCCACGGCCACGCGCTGCTGCTGGCCGCCGGAGAGCTCCTGCGGCTTGTGGTTCAGGCGCTCG
>DATMQU010000118.1:0-2167 GCA_035566715.1 Vicinamibacteria bacterium | reverse complement strand
CTGCTCCTTTTCCGTCTCCCGCAGGGTGGAGTTGGGCCAGGTCCTCCTCCTCTTCATTCCCCTCCCCAAGCGCCTCCGTCAATACGACCCCAACGAGACTTCCTACCGTGTGTACGCCCTGGTACGGCGTCTACTCCACCGGCCCCAGCGGCCCCGCGTGGGAGTGATGTTCTTCGGCAAGTCCCCCCCCCAGGGATTCGAGGAGGAGCCGGCCGCGCGCTTCCTCCTGCCCTCCGACCTCTCACCGCTCGCGGACCCCGACGAGCCCGCGCCGGATGCGCCCTTCACGCCTCCCCACCCGGGGGCCACCGCCCCCGAGCGCCGCTCCTCCGTCCGCTTCCACCGCTTCGTCGACTTCACGCTCCAGCAGGTGGACGAGTGGGGCACGGTGCTGCAGGAGGAGCTGACCGTGGCCGACAACGTGGCCAAGGGCGGCGCTCACGTGCTGACCTCGCTGGAGTTCATGAAGGGGGACGTCGTCCTCCTGCGGCAAGCGGGCGGGGACTTCGACACCCGGGCCGAGGTGCGCGACGTGATCACTGGCGAGGACGGGCTCCGCCGCCTGCACTTGAAGTTCCTGGACCGCCAGGCCCCCGACGGGTTGCTCCGGCCGCTCTGACCGCGCGCCTCAGATCATGGCTTCCCGGCGCACGGTGTCGCGCCGGGAGCGGTAGAAGGCCACCAGCCGGGGCACGTACTCCTCGAGGGGAGGGCACCGCACGCCGAGGGCCTCCAGGTCGTGGGTGGCCTGGGTCGCATCGTGGCGCACGTCGTCGTCGAAGTACTCCAGGGCTTCGACCGGCATCCCGAAGAACCGCTGCACGGTCCGGGGCTGGAACAAGAGCCGCGCCAGCCATAGGGGCACGGGCACGTAGACGAACCGCTTGCCCAGGGCGCGGGCGAAGATCTCGGCCAGCTCCCGGGCGGGGTGGGGATGGGGGTCGGTCAGGTGGTAGGTCTTGCCCTCGCTCAGGGGCGCCGTGGAGAGGTGGGCCAGCGCCTCCACCACGAAGTCCACCGGCACCACGTTCACGGTGCCGCGGCCACGGCCCAGACGGATGAAAGCGCCGGGGGAGGGCATCCTCTCCATGGCCCGCAGGACGAAGTAGGGACCGTCGAACTTGCCCGTCTCCCCGGTGCGGGAATCCCCCACCACCACCCCCGGCCGGTAGATGGTGCGGGGCACCTGGCTCTCCACCACCTCCACCTCGGCCTGGAATTTTGTCTCCTCGTAGTGGTTCTTGAAGCCTTGCCCCACGTCCAAGTCCGACTCCCGGAAGATGCCCGTCGCCCGGCCGGACACGTAAGCGGTGGAGACGTAGTGCAGGCGCGAGAAACGCGGGGCTTCCTGCAGAAAATGGAGGACGTTCTTGGTCCCCTCCACGTTGATCCTATGGCCCACCTGCCGCGAGACCGCGAGGTCGTAGACAGCCGCCAAGTGGTAGGCCTCGCGTAGGCGCTTCTGAAGCTTCCCGGCCGCCCCCGGGTCCAGGCCCAGGCCCGGCTGGGTGATATCCCCCACCACCAGTCCAAGCCGGCCCCGGGTGCGGGGATGGGCCTCCTCGATGGCCTTGACCGCGGCCCGCGCGGGCTCGAGGAACTTCTCCTGCACCAGGCACTCGATGCGCGCCTGGGGCTTCAGCTCCATGATTCGGGGCAGGAGGCGCAGGCCGATGAAGCCGGGAAAGCCGGTGAAGAGGAGGGTCTCCGCCTCCTCCTGCTCTTTTTCAGGGCCGGCTTGCGGGGGCATCGGGCCCTATCCTAATCCCCAGCCGCAACTCGGCGCGGGAGCCCCGGCCGCCCCCCCGGCGCTCCACGCAACGACGCTAGCCGTTCTTCCGCCGGAAGTCCGCCATGAACTGCGCCAGGGCATCGACCGAGGAGAGGGGCAGGGCGTTGTAGAGGGAGGCCCGCAAGCCCCCCACCGAGCGATGGCCCTTCAACCCCTCCAGGCCCTCCTCGGCGGCCTGCGTCAGAAAGGCCTTCTCGGCTTGCGCGGAGGGGAGTCGGAAGGTCACGTTCATGCGCGAGCGGCTGGTAGGGTGGGCGTGCCCGCGATAGAACCCGCCGCTTTCGTCGATGGCGCGGTAGACGAGGGCCGCCTTGGCCTCGTTGCGGCGGGCCGCGGCGGAGAGGCCCCCCTCCGCCCGCAGCCAGCCCAGGACCA
>DATMQU010000117.1:0-12771 GCA_035566715.1 Vicinamibacteria bacterium | reverse complement strand
CAGGTAGTCCACGGCCGGCGTTACGAGCACGCGCTGCGTCCCGTCCTGGCCTAGGGCCACGTTCGCGAAGAGGGGGAAGGGCGTCCCCTGCTTGCCGAAGAGGTTGGCCGCGACATCCAGGTTCCACGGAAGCTGATAGAGGACGTTGGCGTTGACGGCCCACTTGGCGTTGATGAAGACATCGCCAAAGCCGCTTCCCGCGCTCCGGGGAGCGACCTGGCCCCCGTTGATGAGGGCATCCGTGTCCAGGGGAGTGGGGTTGCCGGGCGCATATTGGGTGTCGCTCACCTGCTGGAAGTTGGTGTCCACAGGCACGCCGTCGAAGAACTCCTGGTGGTTGTTCCAGGCGGCGGCGATGCGGGCCATCCACTTGTTGGCCAGGCGCTTGGTGGCCGAGAACTCGATCCCATTGAAGGTCTGGTAGTAGTTGGAGTCGTTGGTCTGAATGCGCCCGTTGCCGCTGGCCAGGGATTTTGCCGCGTTGGGGATGAAGATGGGCACGTTGTACGAGGTCCCATCAGGAAGCAGTCCCGTGATCGGGGTCCCGGCGGCGTAGTCGGCTGTGGTCATGTTGATGCGGGGGTAGGTCAGGAAGCGCGTCAGCCGGCGATAGGTGTAGGTGAGGGACACGGCCAGGTTGGGCATGAGCTCCCGGTCGATCCCGACCACGCCTTCGTTGGTGAGGGGGGCCTTGAGATTGGGGTCAAAGATGTTGGCGGAGCCCACGCCCGTGGGGTTGGCGACGTTGAAGCCGCCTCCCGTGGCGAGCGGGTTGGGGGTGATCGTCACCTCGTTGACCTGCGCAAAGTGGTCACCGTTTGCGTCCTTCCAGGGGTACTCCGCCCAGCCCGCGTTGGCGCTCGGGTTGGCCCAGCCCACGGTGCCCGTGTCGAGCTGGGTAACGTAGCGGGCGTAGGAAGCCCGGACGAGCGTCCGGCGGTCCTTGTCCAGGGCATAGGTCGCGCCCACCCGGGGCGAGAAGTCGTTCCAGGCGAAGGGCGCGTCGTAGCCGGGGAAGGAGATCCCGGGGACCAGGTTGGAGAAGGCGCCGTTGCCCCCGATGACGGTGGGAGCGGCTCGCCCGGTCTGATGATCGAAACGCAGGCCCAGGTTCAGGGTCAAGCGGTCCTTGGTAAGAGTGTCTCCCACGTAGGCGTTGGTGTAGAAGGTCCGGTTCTTTCCCAGCCCTTCACGGTAGAGGCGGACGCGCTGGTTGGCGGGGGTGAAGTCCTCGGCCACCATTTCATCGCCCGGCCAGAGAGTCTCCGTCAGGGCCTCCGTCCACCGGTACCCGACCCCGAACTTGATCTCGTGCCTCCCCAGGAAGTAGTTGCCGTCCGTGTTCGCGATGTACTGGGGCCGCACGTTCAAGGAGAGGCGCGTGGTACCGAACGTCTGGCCGAGGCGGGGGGCGAGTCCGGCCTCGTTGGCCAGGCCTCCCGATGGTGCGAGCTGGAACCCCGTCCCGTAGTAGGCAACCCGGGTGGAGAGGAAGAAGCTGGGGTTGAAGGTGTGGTTGTCCTCGAGCTTCCAGAGCCCGTGGGGCCGGCTGTCCGGGAAGGCATCGCTCTGGTTCCAGACCGCGGTCGCCGCCTCCACGCAGCCGGCGCAGGCGCCGGTGGCGCGCCCGAACTTCTGCTTGTCGCCCACGAACCAGAAGCCGCTGATCATGTCGCTCCCGCCGGCCTGCCAGTTGACCTTGACCGTCTGGTCCTTGAGGATGGTCTTGTCGATGAGCGCCCCCGCGGAGCGGACGAGGCGGATGTCCTGCTTGCCCCAAGAGGCCCAGAACCAGAGCTTGTTCTTGATGATCGGCCCTCCCACGTCGAATCCGTAATCCGCGATCTGGTCGTCGTGGTTCGCGGTGTCGGGAGTGACGGCGGTGGCGAGCCCGTGCAGCCCGACCTGGGTCAGCTCGGCGGGGACGTTGGAGGAGCTCAGGCTGTGATTGGTGAAGTAGCCGTGGGCGGAGGCGTGGAAGTCGTTGGTGCCGCGCTTGGTCACGAAGTTGATCCCCACCCCTCCCGTGGGCTGCCGGATGTCGTTGCCGCTGGTCGAGATCTGGATCTCCTGGAAGGCGTCGTAGTCGAAATAGGTTGGGGAGGCCCCGATGGCGGCCATGTCCGTGACGTTCACGCCGTCCATGCTCCATACACCGTCCGCGCCGGAGGCGCCCTTGGCCCGGTAGGCCGACTGCTGGCCGCTCTCGTTGCCGGCGATGTTGACCCGATCCATGACCACGCCGGGCACGGTGCGCAGGAGGGCCCAAGGATCGCGGGAGTTCGGGATCTTCGCGAGCTCGTCCTGGGTGAACACGGTCGCGGTCCCCGTGCGCTTGGGGTCGAGGACCGGCGTCTCCGCGGTCACGGTGAGGGTTTCCGCTACGGAGGCGACCTTCATGCCTATCGTGATGTCGACGTTGGTGCCGGTGGCCACGACCACGTGTTCGCGGGTGATGGTGGCGAAGCCGGCGAGTGCGGTCGTGACGTGATAGGCGCCGGGGTCAAGGTTCAGGACGCGAAACCGGCCGTCGGCGCCGCAGACGGTGGAGAAGCTCCCCCCGGGCCCCTTGACCGTCACGCTGGCGCCCGGCAAGGCCGCCCCCGACTCGTCGGTGACGGTTCCGTAGATATTGCCCGTGGCAAGTTGGGCATGGATGGGAAGGGCCATGGCCAGCAGCATGGCCAGGCTTAGCGCGATTCTCTTCATATCCGACAACCTCCTCGTGGGATGAGGCGGCCCTCAAGTGAACAAGTGGTTGAACGGACTCCCAGCAAGACGCGGGCCACCCCACCCCCGGTGAAGGCGAGGTGGCATGGAGAGGATTAATTCATTTAGCAGACGATAGTTACGGGCTACTTGCGGGCGTCCATCGCCACCCGTTTGTTCCATGTGATCGTAGCCATCGGTTCTTCGGATCCATCAATTTGGACCGTTTGTAAAGTCGGGGAAAACCCTACACAACATCTTGTTCCCACCGGGAATTGCTCCGGCGGGGCGGGAGCTGGAGGGCCGCTCACCCCGATCGCTGGAGGCGGGCGACCTCCTCCGGTCCCAGACGTCGCCACCGGCCGGGAGCCAGCTCGCCCAGGGCCAAGCCACCCACCCTGACCCGCACCAGCTCCTCCACCGGGTGTCCCACCGCCGCGCACATCCGGCGGACCTGACGGTTCCGGCCCTCGGTGAGGACGATCTCCAGCCAGGAGTGGCCCCCCCGGGCCGCGCCCAGAGGACGCACCCGCGCCGGGCGGGTCACGGTGCCATCGGGCAGGTCGACGCCCTCCCGCAGGATGCGCAGCGCGGCCTCGCCCGGGACGCCGCCCACGCGCGCGTGGTAGGTCTTCGCCACCTCGTGCTTGGGATCGGTGAGCCGCTCCCCCAGGCGGTGATCATTCGTGAGGAGGAGGAGGCCGGAGGTGTCCTTGTCCAAGCGGCCCACCGGGAAGACCCAGCGGCCCACGTCCCCCAGGCGGTCGTAGACGGTGGCCCGGCCCCCCGGATCGGTGCGCGTGGTGACGAGGCCGGGCGGCTTGTGGAACGCGATCACGATCCGCTCGGTGTCGTCCCCCACCCGCTCTCCGTCCACCGTGACCCGCTCCCGCCGGGGATCGATCCGCCGCTCGGGCCGGGTCACGAGCCGCCCCGAGACCCTCACCCGCCCCTCCTGGATCCAGCGCGCCGCCTCCGTGCGGGAGCACACGCCGAACTTGGAGAGGGCCCGGGCGAGCGAGAGGGGCGTGGGGCGGGGGGAGCGACCGCGGGGGGTGCCGCGCGGGGGCGGTGGCATTAGAGCGGCTTGTCGCTGAGCGCGAAGGTCATCTGGCCCTCGCAGACGATGCGCCCGTCCACCCGGGCCACGCCCCTCAGGCTCCCCATCTTGCTCCGCAGCCGCAACACCGTCCCCTCCAGCAGGACCTGGTCTCCCGCCGCCACCGGCCGCCGGTAGCGCACCCGATCGATGCCCATGAAGTAGATGAGGCGGGAGCGATTCTCGGGCTTGGCCAGGATCAGCACCGCCCCCGCCTGGGCCATGGCCTCGGTCAGGATGGAGGCGGGAAGGATGGGCACCCCCCCCGGTCCGGCGATGAAATAGCGCTCGTCGGAGGTGACGTTCTTGACGCCCACGATCCGGCGGTCCGCTTCGAACTCGATGATGCGGTCCACGAGCAGGAACGGATAGCGATGCGGCAGGATGGCCTTGATGTCCTCGATCTCCAAGGGCAGCTTGAGGGCGGAGGCCGCGGGCATGGGATTCTTAGTCTACACCTCCCCCGGGGCCGCGAAGGGCCCGTGTTACCATGGCCCGTGCGCGGATCGGAGAGCGTCAAGCACAGTCCGCCCCTGCCCGGTGAGCTCCTGGCGGAGCTGCTCCTGCTGGTGGGAGAGATCAACTCCGTCCTCGACCCCGACGAGCTGCTCTCCGCCATCGCCCAGCAGCTCCGCCGCATCGTGGACTACAAGATCCTCGACATCTTCCTTCCCGACGCGGACGGTGTGCTCTCCCCCGCCCTCATCGAGGGGCACTCCTCGGAGTCGGTGGCGCAATTCCGCTTGCGGCCCGGGGAGGGAATCGTGGGCGCGGCCGCCCAGCTCCGGGAGCCCATCTTCGTCCCCGACGTGGCCCAGGACCCGCGCTACGTCTCCTTCTTCCCGGGGGTGGTGGCGGAGCTGGCCATTCCCCTCGTCCATCGCGACCGGCTGGTGGGCGTGCTCAACATCGAAGGCCCGGACGTGGAGGCCTTCAGCCCCGCCGCCCGCACCGCGCTCGGGGTCCTGGCCAACCACCTGGCGGTGGCCATCGGCAACGCCACCCTCTACCGGGAGACCCGCTGGTACGCCGGGCTTCTGGCCACTCTCTACGAGATCGGCAAGGAGACCGCCTCCATCCTTGACCTGGACGAGCTCTTGCACCGACTGGCGGAGATCGTGAAGCGGGTGATCGACTACGAGATGTTCGGGATCCTGCTCATGGACGAGGAGCGGGGGGAGCTGGTGCTGCGCAAGGCGGTGAACCTGGGGACCTCCAAGGAGAAGCAGCGGCTGAAGGCGTCGGAGGGGCTCTGCGGGGCGGCCGTGCGCACCAAGGCTCCGGTGCTGGTGGGGGACGTGACCAAGGACCCGCGCTACGTGGGCCTCGTCCCGGAGACGCGCTCCGAGCTTGTGGTCCCGCTCGTCCACAAGGACCGGGTGGTGGGGGTCTTCGACCTGGAGTCGCCCATGCTCAACCGCTTCAACGAGGAGCATGTGAAGGTCCTGACTCCCCTCGCCAGCCAGGTGGCGGTGGCGGTGGAGAACGCCCGCCTCTACGCGGAGCTGAAGAAGAACGAGGAGCGGCTGCACAAGGAGCTCGTCATCGCCCAGGGCATCCAGCGCGGGCTCTTCCCGGAGGACTGTCCCTCCGGGCCGGGCTGGGAGGCTTCCGCCCACTTCCGCCCCGCCCGCGAGCTGGGGGGCGACCTTTACGACTTCTTCGACATGGGCGAGGGGGTCCTGGGCGTGGCCGCGGGCGACGTCGCGGGCAAGGGCGTCCCCGCCGCCCTCTACGGGGCCTTCGCCTCGGGCACGGTGCGGGCCCGCGCCTTCCAGCGGCGGGGCCCCGCCGACCTGATGATGGGGGTGAACCGGACGCTGCGCCGGCGCGGGGTGGAAGGGCTCTACTGCACGCTCGGATACGCCCTCTTCGACTTCCGCAGCCGCGCCTTGCGCCTCGCCAACTCGGGCCTGCCCTATCCGCTTCTCTACCGGGCGGCCGGCGGCCGCACCTCCCCCATCGAGGTGGGCGGGCTCCCCCTCGGCTGCTTCGACAGCGTGGCCTACGACGAGAAAGCGCTCGAGCTGTCGGCGGGGGACGTGTTCGTCTTTCACACGGACGGCCTCACGGAGGCCCGGCGCGGGGGCGAAGATTACGGCGTGGCCCGCCTGGCCCGCCAGATCGAGGAGCACGCCCGCCTCCCCGCGCCCCGCCTGGGAGAGAAGATCCTCGAGGACGTGGACCGGTTCATGGGGGACGCCGTCCCCACCGACGACGTCACCCTCATCGTGGTGAAGGTGCTATGAGCCAGGCGGAACGCCGCAAGAGCCCCCGCTTCTCGGTGAACGTGCCCGTGCGCGTGACCAGCGGCGCCGACACCTTCGCTGGGATCTTGAAGGATCTCTGCAAGGACGCCGCCCTCGTGGAGAGCCAGCGCGAGGCCTCCCTGGGGAGCGAGGTGGCGCTGGCCCTGGCCCTCCCCGGGACGGGGGGGCCCCTCCAGGTGGCGGGCCGCGTGGTGCGGCTGGGAGCGGGCGACCACGGCGGCCACGACATCGCCGTCCTCTTCACCAACCTGAGCTCGGCCGCCGAGACCCGCATCGACTTCTTCATCACCCTCCAGCAGGGTGGCTGATTCGCCCGGGATGTCCAAGCGCGTGACCCCGGTCACAGTGCAACGAAGCAGGCGATCGGGTATACTCGCGCGCTCCATCAGAGACATCGTGTTGTGCGAGAACGGTTTGCGTGCTCTAGCCTTGTTGGCGGCGCTCCCCGCGGCGTCCTGGGGACAGGTCCCCCGCTTTTCCAGCGGCGCGGCACTCGTGGTGCTCTCGGCCACGGCCGTGGACGGCAAGGGACGCCCGGTGACGGACTTGCGGGCCGAGGAGCTCAAGATCTTCGAGGAGGGGCGCCCCCAGAGGCTCGCCCACTTCTCGGAGGGCCGGGACCTCCCGGCGCGGGTGCTCCTGCTCGTGGACGCGAGCGGGAGCATGAACACGGACCTGAAGGTCACGAGCACCCGCATGGCCGCCTACCAGCTCCTGGCCTCGCTCGGACCGGAAGACGAGACCGCCCTCGCCGGGTTCGACAGCGAGTACTGGGGGCTCGTTCCCTTCACCCGGGACCGGGAGCGGATCAAGAAGGCCTTCGATGAAATCGTCCCCTTTGGCTCCACCGCCCTCCACGATGCCCTCGACCGGGCGGCGCGGGACCTGGCCAGCCACGGGGAGGGGCGTCGGGCGGTGGTGGTGATCACCGACGGCATGGACACCTCGAGCGCCCGCACACCGGACGAGGTGATCGCCCATTCCCGCGCCCTCGACGTCCCGATCTACGCGTTGTCCGTCGTGTCGCCCCTCGACGATCCGTCCTCTTCGCTCTTCGTGGGTCGGCAGCGGCCGGGCCCGGCGGCGGTGGGGAGCACGGTGCTCGCCCGCTACGCCTCCCTCTCCGGGGGGGCGGAGTTCAGCATCAGCGACTTCAACGGGCTGCGGCGGGCCGCCACCCAGATCGCGTCCGAGCTCAAGCATCAGTACCGGCTGGGCTACGACCCCCCCGAGGGTCCGGCCCGCTTCCGCCGCGTCGAGGTGCGCTCCACCCGGAAAGGGGTTGTGGTGCGCACGCGCAGCGGCTACGTTCCCGCGTCCTAGGGTTTGTTCGTGACGTCGTCCGGGCGAGAGACTCGCCCACAGAAGGAGGTCTTGGTGAGAGCCATCGTGGTGACGTTCCTTGCGGGGGCGGCCCTCTCGGGCTGCGCCACCAACAAGTACGTGCAGCGCGAAGTGGGAGAGATCAACAAGAAGGTGGACGCCGTCTCCGCGGAGGTGGAGAAGACCGAGCAGCGGGTCCAGAAGGCGGAGGTCCGGATCGACCAGGTGGACAAGGGGGTCCAGAGCGCGCAGGCGGGCGTGACGGAGGCCAAGGGCTCCGCGCAGCAGGCCATGAACAAGGCCCAGGACGCGGAGAAGGCGGCCAAGGGCAAGCTCATCTACACCGTGACCCTCTCCAACGACAAGGTTCGCTTCCCGGTGAACCACGCCGAGATCAGCGACGAGGCCAAGAAGCTGATCGACGATGCCATCGCGCCCTACAAGGCGGAGAACCGGGGCGTGTACTTCGAGATCGAGGGCCACACCGACTCCACGGGGCCGGAGGAATACAACATGAAGCTGGGGGAGGAGCGGGCCACGTCCGTCCGCAACTACCTGGCCATGACCCACGGCATCGCCCTGGCCCGCCTCTCCGTGATCTCGTACGGGCCGAGCAAGCCGGTGGCCGATAATAAGACCCCGGAGAACCGGGCCCAGAACCGGCGGGTGGTGATCCGGGTCCTGGAGTAGAGCCTTCCCGCGGCGAGCCCCGGGGCAGGGCAACGCTCCGGGGAATGGAATGCCGCCGCCCCCCCGGCGGTATCCTTTGTGGAGGCGACGGCTTCCGGCCCGCACGGACGCGCTTCGATGAAGCTGGCAGAGGGCGATCGTGGCGAGTCGGACCTCCTGGCTAAGGCGAAGGGGGGGAATTTCTCTGCTTTCGAGAAGATCGTCAAGCATTACCAGCGCCGGGTCTACGGCGTGGCCCTGCGTATCGTGCGTCGCCACGACGTGGCCGATGACGTGGCCCAGGAGGCCTTCATCCGGGCCCACCAGGCCCTGGACAGCTTCGATCTCGCCCGTCCCTTCGGCCCCTGGATCTGCCGCATCGCCGCCAACCTCGCCGTCAACCACGTCCGCTCCCCGCACGCCCGGGAGGAGGCCCTCCCCGAGGGCCACAGCGAGACCCCCTCTCGCGGGAACAATCCCCTGGATGGAGTGCTCGAGCGCGAGGCCCGGGAGGTGCTGGACCGGGCCGTGGCCGGCCTGCCCCTGGAGCAGCGCGCGGTCTTCGTCCTCCGCACGGTGGAGGACTTCTCCTACCGCGAGATCGCCGAGGCCCTGGGCATCTCGCCGGGCACGGTCATGAGCCGCCTCTTCCGCGCCCGCGAGCGCCTCTGCGACGCGCTTTCTCCTTACTTGGGCGCCGCCCTGCGTCGCTCGGGACGGGAGCACCGATGAGCGCCCACGTGCTGGACCGGCTCTCCGCCTACCTCGACGGTGAGCTCTCGCCCCCCGACCGCGCCCTCGTGGCCGAGCACCTGGCCGGCTGCGAAGAGTGCTCCCGCCGGCTCCAGGCGCTCACGCTCTTGGACGCGGCGGCGCGGGAGCTGCCGGCGGAGCCTCCGCGCGGGTACTTCTCGTCCTTCCCCGGACGGGTGCGGCGTCGACTGGAGGGGGATACCCGGGGGCGCTCCTGGCGGGTGCCAGCCTGGACCTGGGCGGCGGCGGCGGCCGCCCTCCTGGCCGTGGTCGCGCCCCTGACGCTGCTGCGGGTTCGTTCCCCCGCGGGGTCGGTTCCGGAGGAGAAGGCCCCTCGCGCTTTCGAGTACGCCCCCACCCCACCGGCTTCCCCCTCCGGGGTCCAGGGGGAGAAGGCCCTTCGCGCTCTCGGCTACGCCGCCGCCCCGTCCGCCGCCGCCTCCCCCGCCAAGCCGGCGCCGGGCGCCGCCGAGCTCCAGGCCCCGATGGCGAGGCCGGAGACGCGGGCCGACGGGAGCGCGGGCACGCCGGGAGCCGCTGGCGGAGCAGAGTTGTCGGCAGAGGTGCTGGCCAGGGCAGGGAGGGCTGCGGCCTCCCCGGGGGCTCCGCCCCCGCCCCCCAGCCTGCTCGCGGAGAATCGGGCGCCGGAGGCCAGGGCGGCTTTCGGGGCCCCCGCCCAGGCGGCCCCTCCCGAAAAGGACGAGGTAAAGCCGGCGGCGGGAGCCGAGCTCGCGCGGCGGGAGTCCGGGACGGCCCCTCTCGAGAGCGCCCGGCCGGCGGCGAGCGAGGATCGCGCCGCGAAGGCCAAAGGGCAACTCGAGCCGACGCCGCCCGAGGAGGCGCTCAAGAGAGCCGCCCCCAGCCCACCCGTGGACGCCGAGCGCCTCTACCGCAGCCTTCTCTTCCGGTCGGCGCAGACGCTAGCGGAGGCCCGCGAGCTGCGCGAGGCCTGGAGGTCCTACAGCCGGCTCCACCCCGAGGGCGCCCCCGCCGACGAGGCCCGGGTGAGGGTGGTGGAGACGGGGGCCCAAGCCTACCGGCTCGGCTCCTACCCCGACGACCTCGCCCGGGTGCGGGAAGACGCCCGGGCCTACCTGGGGCGTCAGGACGCGGTTCAAGCCGCGCGTGTGCGGGCGGTGCTGGAGGCGCTGGGGCTCCAGCCCTAAGGGGCGGGCCGGACTGGGGTTGGCGCCCTCTCCCCGCGCGTGATTCGGGTCACGGTAGCGCTCGCACGTCAGGCGTAAGCTTCCGTTAACAAACGGGTCGAGAGCCCGAATCGCTCCTGCTCAGAGCAAACCCGGGGCAACCCGGAGACGCAGAGCCACGGGGCCCCCCCTTAGGGCCAGCCGAGCCACCAGGAGCCTTCGTTGCTCCGAGCCCCTCACGGGCCGGAGCGGGGAGGTTCGCCGTGAAGGGCAGGGGCGGCTGTGTCTTCGTCCTCATCCTCGTCGCAAGCCTGGCGCACGCCCAGACCGTCACCGTCCCCGTGGATGCCGCGGCGGGTCGACACGCGATCGACCCCCGCATCTACGGGCTCGCCTATCCCGATCCCGCCTCGATCTCCGACCTGCGCTGTCCGCTCTCCCGCTGGGGAGGCAACAACACCAGCCGCTACAACTGGCAGCAGAACGCGGACAACCGGGGCGCGGACTGGTACTTCGAGAGCATTGCCTACAGCAGCCCCAACGCGGGGGACGCCACCGACGCCTTCATCTCCCAGGCTATGGCGGGGGGCGCCCAGCCCCTGCTCACCATCCCCACCATCGGCTGGGTGGGGAAGCTGGGCCCGAGCCGTGGAAAGCTCGCGAGCTTCTCGATCGCCAAGTACGGAGCCCAGACCGGTGCGGATACCCAATGGTTCCCCGACGCCGGCAACGGCATCTTGAGCGCGAGCGGCCAGCCCGTCATCGGCAACGACCCCAACGACGCCAGCGTCGCTGCCAGCTCGACCTTCCAGCAGGGATGGGTGCAGCACCTCGTGTCGCGCTGGGGCACGGCGGGGAACGGCGGGCTCCGCTACTACATCCTGGACAACGAGCCCAGCATCTGGCAGTCCACCCATCGCGACGTCCACCCCACCGGCGCCACCATGGACGAGATCAAGAACGACATCCTGGACTACGGGGCCATGATCAAGGCCCAGGACGCCGGGGCCTTGATCGTGGGACCGGAGGAGTGGGGCTGGTCGGGCTACCTCTACAGCGGCTACGACCAGCAGTGGGGCGCCCAGCATGGCTGGTCCTCCCTGCCCGACCGGGCGGCCCACGGCAATTGGGACTACCTGCCCTGGGTCCTCGATCAGCTGCACCAGCACGACGTTGCCACCGGCCAGCGGCTCCTGGACGTCTTCACCGTGCACTACTACCCACAGGGCGGCGAGTTTGGAAACGACACCTCCACCGCCATGCAGCTGCTGCGCAACCGCTCGACCCGCTCGCTGTGGGATCCCAGCTACGTCGACGAGACCTGGATCGCGAGCACGGTTCAGCTCGTTCCCCGCCTCAAGAATTGGGTGGCGACGTACTATCCGGGCACCGAGATCGGGATCACCGAGTACAACTGGGGCGCGGAGGGACACATCAACGGGGCCACCACCCAGGCCGACATCCTGGGCATCTTCGGCCGGGAGGGGTTGGGCCTGGCCACCCGTTGGACGACGCCGGCCGCCTCCAGCCCCACCTACAAATCCATCAAGATGTACCGCAACTACGACAACCTGGGCTCCGGCTTCGGTGACACCAGCGTCTCCGCGGCCGCCCCCAACCCCGACACGCTGGCCGTGTTCGCCGCCGAGCGCAGCACCGATGGCGCCCTCACCCTCATGGCCGTGAGCAAGGTCCTCACGGGCACGACCACCGTCAGTTTCCCTCTCGCCAACTTCGCGGCCGCGGGTTCGGCCCAGGTCTGGCAGCTCACGGCGAGCAACGCGATCACGCGCCTCGCCGACGCCGCCCTCTCGGGTTCGACCCTGACCGCCACGCTCCCCGCCCAGAGCGTCACCCTCTTCGTCATTCCCCCATCGGCGCCCATGCCCGCGCTCTCCATCAACGACATCGTGGCGGGGCCGACCAGCGCCATCTTCACGGTCAGCCTCTCCGCGGCGAGCGCCCAGACCGTCACCGTCGCTTACGCCACCGCGGATGGCACCGCCACCGCCGGCACCGATTACGCGGCCGCGACGGGCACCCTCTCCTTCTCCCCGGGAACCACGGCCGAGGTCGTTACCGTCCCGGTCATCGGCGCAACCCGTCTCGTCGACAAGGCGTTCCTCGTCAACCTGAGCTCCCCCTCCGCGGCGACCCTCGCCAAGCCCGAGGGCACGGGAACCATCCTCCACGTCCCCCCCACGCGGGGGTGGCAGGACGGCACCGCCGGCTCAACCTCGCACTCGAATTGCGCCACGGGAGCGGCGGAGCCGTTGACGAGCCAGTACGTCGGCTACCTCGGCATCAAGGACGTTACCTTCCCCCGGGTGGGGGACGTCTACTACTCCCGCGTGGTCGTGAGCACGGTGGGCAATGCCTGCGCGGGGCCCAACGCCCACGTGGAAGTGGTGCTCCCGCCCTCCACCCAGTTCGAGATCAGCGCCGGGCACCCTGTCCTCTGCTTCTCCACGAGCCCTACGGGTGTGACCACCCAGGTCGTGACCGGGTGCCCGCAGAACCTGAGCCAGGGGACTTACGGCTGGACCCTGGATTCCACCGATCCCGCGCACCCGGGACCGTGGGCCCTGCCCGTGGGCTCCACGCTCGAGATCCGGTTCCCGGTGCGCACCCTCCAAAGGCTGAGCGGCAGCGCGACGAGCTCGTATCTCCAGTCGTATGTCCACGCCATGGACGGGGCGGGCAATCCCTGGGGCAACTCAAAACAGGGCGTCTCCGTCGGCGACAAGCCGCCCGGATCGCGCCTGGGCCAGGGGGGGGCCGACTTCGACAACGACCTCCGCGC
>DATMQU010000116.1:0-14710 GCA_035566715.1 Vicinamibacteria bacterium | reverse complement strand
GGGCGGCGGAGTTGAGCTTGGCCAAGGTCGCGAAGTCCGCGGCCGCCCGGGCCCGGGCCACCAGGTCCTTGGCCTTGGCCAGGGCATCGCTCCCCTCGCCTCGGACCAGGATCTCCTGCAGCCGGACGCTGGCCGGGCGGCGGTAGTCGGCCAGGTGGGCCTCGTAGTCGGCGCGGGCCTCGGCGTCGGTGATGGTGGTCTTGGACTCGAGGTCCCGGGAAAGGATCTGGCGGCGGAGGATGGAGCGCTCGATGTTCCGCTTCAGGTCGTCGAGGGACATCCCCTCCCGCCGGAGCTGGGCCTGTAGCTGGTCGTCGGAGCTGATGTTGTTCTCCTTCTTGATCCCGTCGATCACCTCTTTGACGTACTCGGGGCGCAGGTGCAGGCCGACCTCCCCCGCCCGCTGGACGAGGAGCATGTCGTCGATGGCCTCCTGCAGGATCCGGGCGTTGTTCTCGCGCAGGAAAACCCCCACCTTGTCGGGGTCCACGTGGGCGGCCTGGGCGGCCGCCAGCTGGCGGGACTGGAACTCCGACTGGGTGATGATCTCGCCGTTCACCTTGGCGATGATCCGCTCCAGGATCTCCGCGGGTGCGGGCGCGGACAGGAGCAGGCTAAGAAGGGCCAGGAGGACGATCTGCCGCGGCATGATTCACCTTTGCCTGGGCCAGGAGTTCCGACACGAACTGGCGGACTCTCTGGTCCGACTTTTGGCGGGAGAGGAGGGCGCGGATGCGCCCCTGGGCCTCCTCGAGGCTCTCTTGGTGGGCCGCCTCCCGGGCCTCGACCCTGAGGACATGATACCCGAGGGTCGTCTCCACAATCTCGCTCATGCCCCCCACGGGGAGGGCGAAGGCCGCCGTCTCCAGCTCGGGGGGGAGCTGACCCCGCGCGAAGGTGCCCATGAGCCCGCCCTCGGGGGCTTCGGGGCCCCGGGACGTGGTCCGGGCCAGGTTCTCGAAGTTCTTTGGCTGCTTCAGCAAGCGCCGCTGCACGTCGCGCGCCTCGTTGGGGGTGGTGACCAGGACCTGGCGCACGGTCACCGTCTCCGGTCGCTTGAACTCGGAGGCGTGCTGGCGGTAATACTCCGCCACCTCCCCCTCGCCCACCGGCGCCGCCGAGGCCCCGGCCTCGCTCAGGAGCTGATGGACCGCGTGCTGCTCCTCGTCCGCGGTGGCCTTGGGGCCGAGGAGGCCGCGGGCCCGCGCCTCCAGGACGACCACCCGCTCCTCCAGGAAGGTCTCGAGCAGGGCGGCCCTCACCTCCGCCCCCAGGGGGTTCCCTCCCCGCTTCTCCAGCTCGGCGACGTGGCGGTCGAAAGCGCTCCGTCTCACGACCTGGTCGCCGAGGGCCAAAATCACGGGGTCCCCCGTGCGGGGCTTGCTGCAGCCCAGAGCGCTCAAGAGGAAGAGGAGCGCAAGGGGCTGCCGCAAGACCATCACTTTTGTCTTCCTTATCTTCCAGGCCGCATTATAGCGGCCGCGCGGGGGAGGGCCGCCTCCAGCCGGCCTAGGATCTCGGCCAGGCCCTCGAGGGGGGCCACGCCCGCGAGAAGCGGCGCCCGCAGGCCCTGGGGCGAGGGAGAAGCCCCGGCCCGGGAGCGCACGACCTCCAGGAGCCCCTCCGGCGTCAAGGGTGTCTCGGGCGAGAAGCGGACATGGAGGACGCCCTCCAGGAGGTCGACCTGCGTGATGCCCAGGGCCTCCGCCCGCAGCTTCAACGCCGCGTAGGCGAGCAGGCCGTCCACCTCGCCGGGCAGCGGCCCGTAGCGGTCCCGGATCTCCTTCCGGAGGCCGTCGATCTCGGCCGCGCTCCGCACCTGGCTGATCCTCTTGTAGAGCGACATCCGCTGGTGCACTTCGGGGACGTAGTTGGGCGGGAGGCGGAGGTCGGCGCGGATGTTCAGCACCGAACGCGGCCCCTCCCGGGGGGCCTCGCCCTTCAGCTCTAGGATCGTCTGCTCCAGGAGCTTCACGTAAAGGTCGAGTCCCACCGCCTGGATGTGGCCGCTCTGCTCCCCCCCCAGCAGGTTGCCCGCCCCCCGGAGCTCGAGGTCCAGGGCGGCGATGCGGAAGCCCGCCCCCAGGTCCGAGAACTCCCGGATGGCGGCCAGCCGCTTGCGCGCGATCTCCGAGAGCACGGTGTCGGGCGGGACCAGAAGGTAGGCCTGGGCCCGCCGGTCGGATCGGCCCACCCGGCCCCGGAGCTGGTAAAGCTGGGCCAGGCCGTAGCGGTCGGCTCGGTTCACGATGATGGTGTTGACGCGGGGGATGTCGAGGCCGTTCTCGATGATGGTGGTCGAGACCAGGACGTCCGCCCGTCCCTCCACGAGGGCGAGCATGGACTTTTCGAGCTCCCGCTCGGGCATCTGCCCGTGGGCCACGGCCAGGCGGGCCTCCGGCACCAGGCGCTGGAGGAGGCTGGCCACGGAGTAGATGGACTCCACGCGATTGTGGACGAAGTAGACCTGGCCGTCGCGAAGGAGCTCCTGGCGGATGGCGGAGGTGATCATCTCGGTCGAGAACTTGACGATGGAGGTCTGGATGGCGAGGCGATCCTTGGGCGGGGTCTCGATGACGGACATGTCCCGGATCCCGGCCAGGCCCATCTGCAGCGTCCGGGGGATGGGGGTGGCGGAGAGGGTGAGACAGTCGACACTCGTGCGGAGGTGCTTCAGCCGCTCCTTGGCCTGGACTCCGAAGCGCTGCTCCTCATCGATGATGAGCAGCCCCAGGTCCCGGAAGACCACGTCTTTGGAGAGGAGGCGGTGGGTGCCGATCAAGATGTCCAGCCCGCCGGTGGCGAGGCGGGCGAGCACGGCCTTGATCTCCTTGGGAGACCGGAAGCGGGAGACCATCTCGACCGTGACCGGGAAGGGGGCGAAGCGCTTGCGGAAGGTCTTCCAGTGCTGGAAGGCGAGGATGGTGGTGGGGGCGAGCACCGCGACCTGCTTGCCATCCAGCACCGCGCGCATGGAGGCCCGCATGGCCACCTCGGTCTTGCCGTAGCCGACATCCCCGCAGATGAGCCGGTCCATGGGGGTGGGCGAGGCCATGTCCGCGGCCACGTCTGCGATGGCGGCCGCCTGGTCGGGGGTCGCCTCGTACTCGAAGGCCTGCTCGAACTCCCGCTGCCAGGGGCTCTCGCCCGAGAAGGCATGGCCGGGCCGGGCCTTTCGCTTGGCGTAGAGACGGAGGAGCTCCGCGGCCATGTCGCGCATGGCCTTCTTGACCCGCGTCTTGACCTTCTCCCAGCTGCCGCTGCCCAGGCGGTCGATCACGGGCCGGGCCCCCTCCGCGCTCGCGTACTTCTGGATGCGGTCGAAGGCGTCCACCGGCACCTTGAGCTTGTCCCCCCCCTGGTAGACGAGGACCATGAACTCCCGGCTGGCCCCCCCCACGGCCAGCGTCTCCAGGCCCTCGAAGCGGCCGATGCCGTGGTCCTGGTGGACCACGAGGTCCCCGATCTTGAGGTCCCGGAAGTCGGAGACGAAGCTGCGCGCGCCGCGGCGGCCGCGAGGGTGTAGGTGGACCTCCTCCGGGAATATGTCGCCGTCCGCGAGCACGCAAAGGCCGGCCTCGCCGAGCTCGAAGCCGCGGGAGAGCGCGCCCACCCGAACCTCCACCGCCGCGCCCTCTCCCAGGGGCAGGCCCGCCTCCCGCAGGACGTCGCGGAGGCGGTCCGCGCGGCCCGTGTTGCCCAGGAAGAGGAGGGTGTGGCCGGACCCCGCGCGGAGGTCCGCGGCCAGCCGCCGTATGTCCCCCGCGTAGGAAGCGGCCGGACGGCACGCGAAGTGAAGCCCGCGGCCCTCGGGGTCGACCTCGCGGACCTCCAGGGAGGGGGCGGCGCGGAGCCGGGCGGCCATGGCCTCCACGCTCACCAGGGCCTCCTCCGGCTCCGGGAGCAGGCCCTCCCGCCGGGCCCTATCCTCGCGGGCGCGCTCGAGATAGGACTGGGTCTCCGCGGCCACCGCCTCGGGCTCCACCACCGCGACCGGGCCCGGGGGCAGGTGCTCCCAGGGGGGCACGGTGGCCCCGGGCACGAGCGGCAGGAGCTCCACCAGATCGTCCGGGACCAGGCCTCGGTCGAGGGTCTCCAGGAGGCTGGCCACCTCGCGCCGGCCGGCAAAGCGCTCGGGAAGGAGGGAGCGCAAGGCGGCGGTGACGGAGCGGGTGGCGAAGACGTCGGAGAGGGGGAGGGCCACCAGCTCCTCCAGGGAGCCGACCGTGCGCTGGGTCTGGGGATCGAAGCGGCGCAGGCTCTCCACGGTGTCGCCCAGGAACTCGATGCGGGCGGGGCTCTCGGCATCGGAGGGGAAGACGTCCAGGATCCCGCCCCGGCGCGCGACCTGGCCGGGGGCGGTGACGGGATCCTCCCGCACGTAACCTCCCTCCTCCAGCCCCTCGAGCAGCATCTCGGGCGTCATCTCGTCGCCCGCGCGCAAGGACAGGATGCGCGTCTCCAGGAGGGTGCGGGCGAGGGAGGGGCGGAGGAGGCCGGCCGGAGAGGCGACGAGGGCGAGGAGCCGGCCGCGGCCCCCGGCGTGGAGGGCGGCCGCCCGGCGCAGGGAGGCGTCCGCGTGGCGGGGCAGGCCCCGGAAGATGGGCGGCCCGGGCGCGGGGAAGGGCAGGACCGCGCCCTCGAGGCCCGCCTCCCCGGCCAGGGTGCGCAGGTCCGAGGCCAGCTCCTCGATGTCCCGCTCGCGGGGCACGACCACGAGCAAGGGCCCTCCCGCGACCAGGAGGGGCACGAGGCCCCGGGCGGGGCCGGTCAAGCCGGAGAGGGGAAGCCGCCCGTCGCGGGACAGGCGGGCGCGAGCCTCGCGGAGGCCCTCCGCCGCCTCGAGGGGGCCGAGCCCGCTCACGGCCTCGGGTTCTGGATGTGCTCGACGAGCGCGGTCGTGGAGTAGCCCGACCGCAGCTGGATCCGGACCACCCGCCCCCCCGCGGCCTCCACCACGTCCCGGCCCACGATGTCCGCGAGCGCCCAGTCCGCGCCCTTCACGAGAACGTCCGGGACAAGGGCGCGGATGACCTCCGCCGGGGTGGGCTCGTCGTAGACCACCACCCGGTCCACGGGCTCCAGGGCGAGCAGGATCTCCGCGCGCTCGGCGGCGGGGGTCAGGGGCCGGCCCGGACCCTTGATCTGGCGCAGGGAGCGGTCGGAATTGATCGCGACCACGAGGACATCCCCCTCCGCCCGCGCCCCCTCCAGGAGGGCGAGGTGCCCGGGGTGGAGGAGGTCGAAGCAGCCGTTGGTGAAGACCACCGTCCGCCCCGCCTCCTTCCAGGCCCGGCGCTCGTTCAAGAGCTCGGCCAGGAGGAGCTTGCCCATCACGGCTTCAGGATACCCCGTCCCCTCCCCCTCCTGGGGGCTCGTCCTCGCGGAGCTCCAGCTCCGGGCGGGGGGCGGGGGGCTTGAGCACGGCTCCCCCCGAAAAGACCCAGCGGTGGTGGGGCCGGTAGACCCCCACATCCTTGACCCGGCTCTTCACCCGGAAGGAGTAGAGGCCCCGGTGGTAGTCGTAGGGCGTGCCGTCGGCCTTGTGGGCGGCCACGTCGAGCAGATAGGTCCCCTCGGTGAGGCGCAGATCCTCGAGGACGAGCGCGACCTCGGCCTCGCCCACGAGGTTCTTCGCTTCGTAGTCCTCGAGCTGGGTGTTGGTGCCGTAGACGGAGACGCCGTCGGTGGTGAAGAGGCCGAGGCCGAAGACGAAGTCCTGGACGGGGGCGGCCGCGCGCACGCCGAGTACGACGGTGAGGCTCTCCCCCGGCACGTACACGTGGCGCTCGCGGCCGCGGGCGTCCTTGAGGCGGACGCCCGTGATCTCGACTTCCCGGCCTCCCCAGCGGCCCTGCTGGTAGCGTGGGGTGGACGGCGGCTCGCCCGCGGGCAGGGCGGGCGGGGGGGCCTCCGGGGAGACGGGGGGCGCAGTCTGGCCGCCGGCCAGGAGCGCCTCCTCTCCCCCCGCCACGTACGTGAGGTAGGCATCCACCACCCGCTTGGGGTCCCCGCGGTCGGCCACCTTCCCGTGGCGGAGCCAGAGCACGTCGTCGCACATCTTCTCCACCAGGCCCAGGCTGTGGGTGACGAGGAGGATGGTCTTGCCCCGCCGGCGGAACTCCCCGATCTTGTCCAGGCACTTGCGGGTGAAGGCTTCGTCCCCCACCGCCAGGACCTCGTCGATGAGCAGCACGTCGGGGTCCACGTGGATGGCCACCGCGAAGCCCAGACGCATGTACATGCCCGAGGAGTAGGTCTTGACGGGGGCGTCGATGAACTCCTCGAGCTCCGCGAAGGCCACGATGTCGTCGAATCGCTCCTCCACCTCCCGCCGGGTCAGGCCGAGCATGATGCCGTTGATGGCCACGTTCTCCCGCCCGCTGATCTCGGGGTGGAAGCCCGCCCCCAGCTCGATGAGGGCCGACACCCGCCCGCGCACGGAGATGCTGCCCCGGGTCGGCTTGGTGATCCCGGCCATGAGCTTCAGGAGGGTGGACTTGCCGGAGCCGTTCTCTCCGATCACCCCGAAGGTGGTCGCGGGGGGGATCTCGAAGGAGACGCCGGAGAGGGCGGTGAACGTCTGGTCGGGGGTGAGATCGGAGAGGAGGCTCCCGGTGAGGAGCGCGCTCTTCAGGGTCTTGAACTGGTTGCGGTGAAGGAAGCGGCGGTAGATCTTTGTCACGTCCACCGCCACCACCGCCGGCTCCGCCCTCACACTTCCTCCGCCAGGGTGTCGCGCAGGCGGTCGAAGAGGAAGCCCCCGGCCGCGAAGCTCAGGATCGCGACGAGTCCGGCCAGGAGCAGGCCCTTTCCGTGGTCGAACCGCCCGAAGAAGAGGATCTGCTGGTAGGAGACCAGGATGTGGGACATGGGGTTCAGGCGCAGGACGTCCCTTAGCCCCCCCTGGACGTCGCCGTAGAAATACAGGATGGGGGAGGCGAAGAACCAGAGATGGAGGACGTGGCCGAGAATGTTCTGGAGGTCGCGGAAGTGGACGGTGAGGGCGGAGATGAAGAGGGCGAGGCCGAGGGTGAACACGAACTGGACGAGAAGGGGAAGGGGCAGGAGGAGGGCCTCCCACCCCAGCCGGCCCTCGAAGGCCAGGAAAGCGAGGAGGATGGGAAGCCCGAGCAGGAAGTGGACCAGGTTCGAGACCACCGTCACCACCGGCAGCACCTCCGCCGGAAAGAGCACCTTCTTGATGAGGTTCCCCCCCGCGATGAGGACGCCGGAGGACTCGAGGAGAGCCGAGCTGAAGAAGGTCCAGGGAAGGATCCCACAGAAGAAGAAGAGGTAGTAGGGCTCCATGGTCGGGGAGCGCCGGCCGGGCAGGATGATGGTGAAGACGACGGTGTAGGTGAGGAGCAGGAGCAGGGGGTTGATGAAGCTCCAAAAGAACCCCAGGATGCTCCCGCGGTAGCGGGCCTTGAGGTCCCGGCTCACCAGGCTCTGGATGAGGAGGCGGTAGCGGAAGAGGGTCGCGACTTGACGCAGCATTGATCCTTGCGCCCCCGGGTACTCCCCCGGGGCCGCCGCCTTTAGGCCCGGCGGTTGCGGGCCACGGCCAGGCGGGTCACGGCGCGCATGTACTCCCGGTGGGCCTCCGCGTAGCCGGCCTCGTCCTTGATGGACTTCATGAGCCCCTCCGCCCGCGAACGGGCCAGCTCGGCGCGGGCGGCGTCGATGTCCTCGGCTCGCTCCCCGACCTCCGCCAGCACGTTCACCCGGTCGGGCAGCACCTCGCAGAAGCCCCAGAAGCAGGCCACGTGGCCGCGCTCGCTCCCCTGCCGGTAGGTGAGTTCGCCCACCCCCAGGGTGGAGAGGAAGGGCGTGTGGCCGGGGAGGACGCCGAAATAACCGAGGGCGCCGGGAGCGATGACCTCGTCGACCTCTTCGCGCAGCAGGAGCCCCTCCGGCGTCACCACCTCCAGCGTCAGCTTCGTGGGCAGGGCCATGGTCACCGCTGGAGGGTCTTGGCCTGCTCCAGCACCTCCTCCACCGCGCCCACCATGTAGAAGGCCTGCTCCGGCACCTCATCCAGCTCCCCGCCCACGATCATCTTGAAGCTGCGGATGGTGTCCGCGAGGGGGACGTACTTGCCGGGAATACCCGTGAACTGCTCGGCCACGTGGAAGGGCTGCGACAGGAACTTCTGGATCTTGCGCGCCCGCGCCACCGTCAGCTTGTCGTCCTCGCTCAGCTCGTCGATGCCCAGGATGGCGATGATGTCCTGGAGGTCCTTGTACTTCTGCAGGATCTGCTTCACCGACCGCGCCACCCCGTAGTGCTCCTTGCCCAGGATGCGGGGGTCGAGAATTCGCGACGAGGAAGCGAGGGGGTCCACCGCCGGGTAGATGCCGAGCTCCACGATCTGCCGGGAGAGGTTGGTGGTGGCGTCCAGGTGGGCGAAGGTGGTGGCGGGGGCGGGGTCGGTGTAGTCGTCGGCGGGGACGAAGATGGCCTGCACGGAGGTGATCGAGCCCTTGTTGGTGGAGGTGATCCGCTCCTGCAGCTCCCCCATCTCTGTCTGCAGGGTGGGCTGGTAGCCCACCGCGGAGGGCATGCGGCCGAGCAGGGCGGAGACCTCGGAGCCGGCCTGGGTGAAGCGGAAGATGTTGTCGATGAAGAGGAGGACGTCCTTACCTTCCTCATCGCGGAAGTACTCCGCCACCGTGAGGCCGGAGAGGGCCACCCGCAGGCGGGCTCCGGGGGGCTCCGTCATCTGGCCGTAGACGAGCGCGGCCTTGCTCTTGGCGAAGTCCTTGATGTTCACGACCCCCGACTCCTGCATTTCCAGCCAGAGGTCGTTCCCCTCGCGGGTGCGCTCCCCCACGCCCGAGAACACACTGACCCCGCCGTGCTTCTTGGCGATGTTGTTGATGAGCTCCATGATGATGACCGTCTTGCCCACCCCCGCTCCCCCGAAGAGTCCGATCTTCCCCCCCCGGAGGTACGGCTCGAGCAGGTCCACCACCTTGATCCCGGTCTCGAACATCTGGAGCTCGGTGGACTGCTCG
Organism: Vicinamibacteria bacterium; assembly: GCA_035566715.1. Classification (GTDB taxonomy): domain Bacteria; phylum Acidobacteriota; class Vicinamibacteria; order Fen-336; family Fen-336; genus DATMML01. The sequence goes on along the minus strand of DATMQU010000116.1, from coordinate 5,690 downwards.
ACGAGGGTGGGGGCCAGGCGGTGGATGGGGTTGCGCTTGGTCGCCTTCACCGGCCCCAGCTCGTCCACCGGCTCCCCCACCACGTTCAGGACCCGGCCCAGGGTGGCCGGCCCCACGGGCATGGTCATGGGTCCCCCGGTGTCGATGGCCTTCATGCCCCGGACCATACCGTCGGTGGCGAGCATGCTCACGCAGCGCACGCGGTTCTCCCCCAGGTGCTGCTCCACCTCCGCGATCACGTCCAGCTTCACCCCCCCCTCCTCCCCCTCGCTGGTGATGCGCACCGCGTTGTAGATGGGGGGGACCCCCTTCTCGAACTCCACGTCCACCACCGGGCCGATGATCTGGACCACGCGACCGACGTTCTCACTCACCATGCTCTCCTGATCCGAGGGGGACAAAGCCGAGAGCCCTTCTCCCGGGGGTTCCTCTCGACATGCCCGGGCCTCACGAGGGCGCGCCCGCTCCCGACACCACCTCGATGATCTCCTTGGTGATGGCGGCCTGGCGGACCTTGTTCATGTGCAGGCTGAGGCGGTCGATCATGTCGGCCGCGTTGTTGGTGGCCGCGTCCATGGCCGCCATGCGGGCCCCGTGCTCGGCCGCCGCCGACTCCAGGAGGGCCCGCCAGACCTGGACCTCCACGTGCTTGGGCAGGATGTCCGCGAAGATCCCGGCCGGCCCCGGCTCGTAGAGGTAGTCGAGGGGGGCCTCGGTGGGCTGCGGGACCAGCCTCTCCACGGGGAGGAGGCGCTCGACCACGATCCGCTGCTGGACCACGGTCTTGAACTCGTTGTAGAGAAGGTAGACCTGATCCACCTCGCGGCGGGTGTAGCCCGCGATCAGGTCCGCCGCGATCTCGCGGGCGGAAGCGTAGCGCAGGGCCTGGAAGATCCCCACCCGCTCGAAGCGCACCTTCACCTTGCGGCGCCGGAAGAAGTCTCGTCCCTTGCGTCCCACCAGCCCCACGGCCAGGTCCCGTTGCCCCCGCTCCCGGAGGAAGCGGGTGCCGGTGCGGATGATGTTGGCGTTGAAGCCGCCGCAGAGGCCCCGGTCCGCGGTCACCACCACGAGCAGGATCTTCTCGTCCCCCCGCTCCTCGAGGAGGGGGTGCAGCTTGGGGTCGGCGCGGGAGGCCAGGCTGTTCAGGACCTCCATCATCTTCCGGGCGTAGGGGCGGGCCGCGAACATGGCCTCCTGGGCCCGGCGCAACTTGGCCGCGGAGACCATCTTCTGGGCCTTGGTGATCTGCTGCGTGCTCTTGACGCTGCGGATCCGCCGGCGGATGTCGATGAGGGCAGGCATGGGGGGAGGCCGCTCAGGCGGGGGCCGTGGCCTGGAAGACCCCCGCGAACTCCTGGAGGGCGGCCTTCAGGCGGTCGGTCAGCTCGCCCTTGATGTCCTTCTTCTCCGCGACGTCCTTGAGGAGCTTGGGCTGCCGGGCCTCGAGGAAGGAGTAGAGCTCCCGCTCATAGCGGCGGCCCTCGGAGACGGGGAAGCCGTCCAGATAGCCGTTGGCGGCCGCGAAGATGATGACTACCTGCTTCTCCACGGGCAGGGGGTCGTACTGGTCCTGCTTCAGGATCTCGGTCAGGCGCTGGCCCCGGGCCAGCGTGGCCTGGGTGGACTTGTCGAGTTCGGAGGCGAACATGGAGAAGGCGGCCAGCTCGCGGAACTGGGCGAGGTCCAGCCGCAGCCGACCCGCCACCGCCCGCATGGCCTTGATCTGGGCGGAGCCGCCCACGCGGGAGACGGAGTTCCCGACGTTGATGGCGGGCCGGATGCCGGAGTTGAAGAGGTCGGATTCCAGGAAGATCTGACCGTCCGTGATGGAGATGACGTTGGTGGGGATGTAGGCGGAGATGTCTCCCGCCTGGGTCTCGATGATGGGCAGGGCGGTGAGGCTGCCCGAGCCCTTCGCGTTGTTCAGCTTGGCCGCACGCTCGAGCAGCCGGCTGTGCAGATAGAAGACGTCGCCGGGGTAGGCCTCGCGTCCGGGGGGGCGGCGCAAGAGGAGCGAGATCTCCCGGTAGGCGGCGGCGTGCTTGCTGAGGTCGTCGTAGACGCAGAGGGCGTGCTGCCCCTTGTCCCGGAAGTACTCGCCGATGGCGCAGCCCGCGTAGGGGGCGATGTAGAGGAAGGGGGCGGGCTCAGAAGCGGAGGCGGAGACCACGATGCTATGCTCCATGGCCCCGAATTCCTCGAGCGTCCGTACGACCTGGGCGACCGTGGACTGCTTCTGGCCGATGGCCACGTAGATGCAGATGACGCCCTGGCCCTTCTGATTGATGATGGTGTCCACCGCCACCGCGGTCTTGCCGGTCTGGCGGTCCCCGATGATCAGCTCGCGCTGGCCGCGGCCGATGGGCACCATCCCATCGATGGCCTTGATCCCGGTCTGGAGCGGCTCGCGCACCGGCTGGCGGTCCACCACCCCGGGGGCCAGCCTCTCCAGGGAGCCGAAGGTGCGGGTGGCGATGGCGCCCTTGCCGTCCAGGGGCTGCCCGAGGGCGTTGATCACCCGCCCCACCATGGCCTCCCCCACCGGGATGGACATGATCCGCTTGGTGCGCTTGACCTCGTCCCCTTCCTTGATCTCCGAGGACTCCCCCATGAGCACCGCGCCCACCGAGTCCTCCTCGAGGTTCAAGGCGATGGCCATGACGCCGTGGGGCAGCTCCAGGAGCTCCCCCGCCATGCAGTGCTCGAGACCGTGGATGCGGGCGATGCCGTCCCCCACCGAGAGCACGGTCCCCACCTCGGAGACGTCAACACCCGCGGAGAAGCCGGCCAGCTGCTCGCGGATGATCTTGGTGATGTCGGCGGCGCGAATCTCCATGACGCGTTCGATCTCCTAGTGTGGCCGCTCAGCGGCCATGGGCCAAGCTCTCCCGCAGGGCCTTGAGCTGGGACCTCACCGTCCCGTCGTAGGTGCGGCCACCCATGCGCACGAGTATCCCCCCGAGCACGTCCGGGTCCACTCGGCTGCGGAGCTCCACTTCATGTCCGCTCGCCTTCTCGAGGGCGCGGCCCAGGGCCCGGGTCTCGGCCTCCCCCAGGGGCACCGCCCCCACCGCCTCCGCGGAGACAACGCCCCGGCGCGCGTTCCACAGCTCGCCGAAGGCGTCCTCGATCTGGGGAAGGAGGCCTATGCGGCGATGCTCCACGAGAAGCTCCAGCAGGCGTCGCAGGAGGGGCGAGGCTTTGGCTTTGCCCCACACCGCCGCCGCCACCTTCTTTCTCCCCTCCGCCCCCACACCGGGGTGGGAGAGCACCGCCGAGAGCTCCCGGCTCTCGGCGAGGAGGGCCACCGCCTCCTGCAGCTCCCGACGCAGGCTTTCGGGGGAGGTCCCGTGCGTCTTGGCGCCGGAAAGGGCCACGTCCAGGAGCGCGCGCGCGTAGCGTCGCGCCAGGGGGCGGCTGGCCGCCCTCACGCGCGCCCCGCTTCCCGGGCGGGGGCGGCACAAGCTTTCCCTAACTTCATGGCTGACAAGGGATCCACCTGCTGGTCCGTCCCCGGGACGGGGGGGACTCTAGAAAAACGCGGCAGGGTAACACGGGATCGGAGGGGGAGTCAAAAACAGGAGCAGGAGGCCGTGGGAGCAAGGGGCGGGCGGTCCGCCCGCCCCTTGGGGAGTCTACGGCTTGGGTTTCTCTTCCTTCTTGGCCGGCGTTTCCTTCTTGACGGCCAGGGCTTTGGCACCCGCCGCCACCGGTTTGGGCGTCCAGAAGTCGGGGTCGGCGGCGGCGAGCTGATCGGGGGGCCGGCTCATCCTGGGGTTCATGGCATAGAGGTTGACCTGGCCTTCGGCCACGATTTCGGCGATGAGCTGCCGCCGGCGCTCCACCACGGTCGGCCCGCCCAGCGCGGCCTCGACCGCCTTCTGGTCGGTGTCGGAGCGCGCGAAGCCGTCGTCCACCTCCTTGAGCGAGCTGTACGTAGTGAAGGTCAGGAACGTACCCGTGGGGGCTCCGCCCACGACCTGATAGACGGCGGTGTGCACGTCCACGTTGGCCTTCTCGCGCGCGATGTTCAGGGCTTTGAGGTAGTCGATGTAGTCGGGAGCGCGGCCCGGCTTGAGGCGGACGGAGTTGATGGCGAAGTACCGGGCGTGGCCGACGTCCTTCGCGGAGTGCGGCTTGTAGCTCAAGTCGGCGCGGTGGCGGGCGAGCATCGTACGCCAGCTGTTCTGGACCTCGGCGCTCTGGCGGTTGAGCTGCTCCATCTCCGCCTTGGCGGTGGCGGTGGCGGTGGCCATGGCCTGCTCCCAAGCGTTGTTGGAAGCTTCGTAGGCGGCGAAGGAGCCGTAGGGCGACACGAAGAGGGACACGTTCTCATCCCCGGTCAGCGGCACCAGCCCAATCCAGTGGCTGGGCTGGGAGGTGCGGGAAGCGAACGCGGCGTAGGCCGCGGCCACCTTCTCGTTGGCGGCCATGCGGCCGACTTTGACCTCCTCGCGACTGACCGTGATCACGGGGGGCGGTCCCGACGCTTCTTGCGCGGCCGCTCCGGCCGCGCACATCATGATACCCAGGGCGGGAAGAAATCTCGGCATGGGGCCTCCTTATGGGTCCGTAACGTTCTGCGGCGCGGGGGCACGGGCCAGGTCCGGGCGTCGCGGGGTTTCGGCAGGATTGCGAGGGAGCGATTGTAGTGCGCGGGAGGGGCCTCGTCAACGCCCACAGGGGCTGCGGTCTCAGCTCAATGGATGACGCCGCCGACGGCGACGGCTGGGGACGCCCTCAACTGCAGAGTCGAGCCTTGAACCCCCGGGCCCGATCGCGGGCAACCGTGAGGTCGGTTCCTTTGGCGTCTTTCAGTCGAACGTTCAGTCCTCCCCCGGGCAGGGGGGACACCTCCTGGATCCAGGAAACGTTGACGAGCGTGCCCCGGTGGATGCGGACAAATCTCCTCGGATCCAGCTTCTTCTCGAGCGCGGCGATGCTCAAGTCGACGCAGTGTGCCTTGCCATCGGCGATCCCGTAGGTCAGCTTGTCCTCGGCCAGAAAATGCGTCACCCGCACCAGATCGATGAACGAGAGCCGGTCGCCGAGCCGCGACGCAATCCGCTCCGGATAGGCGGCGGCGGGCGGCAAGGCGGCGCTCATGTTCTTGAGCAGCGCCTGCAGGTCGGCGGCGGGGAAGGCCCCCGAGGTCCGCAGCCGTTCGACCTTGGTCAGGGCCCGCTCCAGCTGTTCGGGATCGACCGGCTTGAGCAGATAGTCCACCGAGTTCACGGCGAAAGCCCGCAGGGCATACTCGTCGTGAGCGGTCGTGAATATGACGACGGGCTGGACGGGCAGGCGGGCCAGCAACTCGAACCCATTGAGCCGCGGCATCTGGATGTCGAGGAAGCAAACATCGGCCGGAGCCGCGGTGAGGGCCGCGACCGCCTCCTCGGGCTCGGTCGTGCTCCCGATCACCTCCACCCGCCGGGTCTCCGCGAGCAGGCGCGCCAGACGCTCGAGCGCCAAGGGTTCGTCATCGACCAGGTAGGCGCGCAGCTTCATGATCGCGGCAACACCATCTCCACCACGCAGCGCCCCCCGCGCCGCCTGACGTTCAGGTGCGCCCGCGGCCCGAAAAGGGCGTCGAGGCGCCCCACCAGGTTGTCGAGGCCGTGGTCCGCGGGAATCGTGCTCAAGTCGAACCCCGGCCCGGTGTCGGAAACCTCGATGCGCAGACACCC
>DATMQU010000115.1:0-6898 GCA_035566715.1 Vicinamibacteria bacterium | reverse complement strand
CGGGGCCGTTTCCTCCGGGAACGGCATTCGACCTCGATTACCGAGTGTCCGCTGAGGCCAATGATCCTTACAAGCTGCCCCCCCAGCTCGAAGGCCTCCTCAAACTGGCTCCATTTCAGCGGTCTCTGGTGCAGGCCTATATGGGCCAGAAGTACGGGACCAAGCCGACGCTGGAGCAGTTCAACGCGGCCGCCGGTCCGCTCGTTGACTATGATCGACGTCTCATGCGCGCGCGCGCCAATCTGGCCAAGGACAAGCCCGCGGAGTACCAGCGCCTGGCCAGGCCGCTTTGTGAGCTGAACGCCGGCGACTGCCTCGCTCTCGGCAAGTACCTTGCGGACCACGAGATGGATGAGGCGGCTGCGCTCGCGTATCAGCGGGCGTTCGATTCCGCCCCTGACCGGCTGGCGGTGGCCAATGACTCTGATTGGCTCGTCAACTACTACTTCGACAAGGGCGAGAAAGGGAAAGCGGTTGCGGTCGCCCAGGCGGCGGCGGAGGTCTACTCGTTAAGCGGCCTTCAGATCATGGGCCGCGTTCTCGAGCGCATGGGCAGATACCCGGAGGCGGAGTCCTATTTCAAGAAGATTCAGGAGCGCTACGACAACAAGACCGAGCTGCAGTCGTTCTACATCCGCCGGGAGCAACGGGCTCCGGGCTCTGGATACGCGGCCCAAGCGGCGACCGCTCTCAAGGAGTTGTTCCCGCAGGGGCTTGTCCGGGTTTCAGTCTCCGACTTCAGCACTCCCCTGGTGAATCAAGATGGAGTGCTAGGTGGACTGGAAATATCCCAGACTACTGGGAAGCTAGTGCGCTTTGGTATCAACCTCTATGACGTGGTCGTGGCTATCGACGGCTATCGCATTAGAAACCAGGACCAGTATCTCTGCGTGCGGGGCTTCACCGACGATCCACACATGAGGGTCGTTGTCTGGCGAGCGGGCAGATATGTCGAGATCAAGGGGTTGTTCAAGCGGCGGCGGTTTGGCCCTTAGAGCGACGGATCCTCGCGCCTAAGTCTCTGGCCCTTTCCCCTGATACCAGCCCGCTTCCAGCGCTGCTCCCGCAGGAAAAAGTGCAGCCAGCTAACGGTGTCACACTCGACCGTATTCAGGGCCGTGAACTCCCGATAGCTCCTGACCCGAGTGCCATTCACGGCCGCGATCACATCCCCCATCTGAAGGGGGGTGTCCGGGTTTCGGGGGGCCTTGGGGACCAAGACACCGTCCCTGGGTTCCCCCGTGAGGGACGAAAGGTGCAGTTTCTCCCGCCCCTCGGGGAAGAGCTATTCGCGCCGCCAGGGGGACGAAAGGGCGGCCCGCCGATATCAGTGGCCGTGCCCCAAGACCGGTACGGACGGCTACCCCGCGGTGCCGCTGGGAGCGGCCGGCCGGGCCTTAAGAGCCCCCTCTTCAACCCAGTGGGCGAGGAGCCGGCGCACGCGGTAGCTATCTGTCCCCAAAATTGATTGGCATTCCGCCGGGGTCGTGCCCTTGGTGGCCGTCATCCAGGCAGCCCAGATGAAGTCCTCGGCCTCACCGGGGAGTTGGGTCGAGGGCGTCCCCGTGGGTTCGAGGACGGCCAGGTCCGGCACCAGCGCCGCCGCCCGCTTGAACTCGTCGTGCCGGCGCACCCCCTCGAGGAGCAGGCCCACGACGTCCTGGGCCTCCACCGTGGCACCCTGCGTGCTGATGTCCGATCGGCTCACGAACGCGAATGTCCCGGGAAAGGGCTTCTCAAACAGCTCGTAGACCGCTTCCTCACCGGACAGGGCGGCGAACTGGGCGCCACGAAACCGCCCCCCCTCGAGGAGCACGGAGGCCTCGACCTTGCCCGGCGCCCTCATCAGGCTGAGCACGCCGGTGAGCTGGGATTGGCTAATCGCTTGGAGCACGCCCGGCAGGCCGAACAGTTCGAGGTCGCCGGAGAGCCCGGCCGCCGGCTCCGCGGGCTTGGACGCGGCACCGAGCGTGGTCAGCGCCTTCGCCGCGGCCTCGGCGAACTTCTGGCCGGGGTACTTGTCGACGATCTTCTGGAACGTCGCGCGCACTTCGGGGAGCGGGGTCCCGGAGAGAGCCTGGATCAGCCACACGATCCGGTCGTCGCTCTTCTTCACCGTGATCCCCAGGACGCTCCGTGGTAGCTCCGCTTCCAGGGCCGCGATCACCCGATCGACCAGGTCCTTGCTGGCGGAGAGGTCCTGGCGCCCCGCCTCCACGAGCCGGGCCATGGGGCTCCCCAGGCGGACCTCCGCCTTCAGCCCGTGATCGACGAGGGCCTGCCACGCGCGGGGCGTCCCGTAGCGGGTCAGGGCAATGCACGTGCGGTCAAGGAGCACCTCGATCTCCGCGGGTGAGTAGACCGCGGTCTCGGGCTGCAGGAGCATGTTCTCGAAGACCCGCAAATAGGTGATAAGGGCACGCTCCGACTTCTCGTGACGCAGCAAGGCCAGATACCCGATGACCTGTTTCACCAACGGGGGCGGGCTGTCTCGGCCGAGCGTGCGCACCACGACATCGACCTCGCTTTGGAGCGATGCCTCCGACGGCCGAGGGATGACGCGCAACAAGTAGACCAGGTTCATCTGGAAGAAGGGGTCTATTGTGGTGTTCGGTTCGTTGACCGAGGCACTCAGCAGTTCCCAGGCCCTCACGCGGGCGGCTCCGCCGTGCGCCTCTAGCATGGCCAGGAGCTGATGGCGGCGCTCGCGTCGGGGCTCGCCGTTGAGGTCGTGCAGCAGCCCCTCCGGACGCAGGGAGACGAAGAAGTTCAGGATCGTTCGCACCGCCGGCCGGGCGTCCGCGCGCTCGGCGAAGCGGCGGAGGCGTTCTTGGTCGAGGTACTCGTGGCCGCCCTTGCGCAAGGGGTCTAGGAAGATCGGCTTCACCTTGTCCTCGGCGGCCAGCTGTTCGGCAAGCTCGAACATCGTCACCGCGCGTCCGAGGTTGCCCTCGTTGGCCTGCTCGATGGCGGCGTGAACCAGCTCGCGGAACCGCTTAGCCGCCTCCTCGGGGGCCTCCGCCAACGAGACGATCTGCCGCATCGCGTTGAGCTGCAGCCCGACCAGGGGCGGCGCGGTGCCGGGGGCGGTGGGGAGGTTGCCCCAGCCGGGTAGGGTGCGGGCCAGCGTGCGTAGCACCTGGTCCATGGCGGTATCGATGCCGAACTGACGGAGCGGAGCCAGGTGGTCCTCCAACTCCTTCGCCGTGGATGACTGGACGGCGGCGGCGGTCATGAACTGCGACGCCACCTCGCGGCGCTGCTCGACGGGAGGCCCCTCCGCAACCGGACCCGCCCGCGAGATCTGCAAGCGGTCCAGGAAGAGGGACAGCCGGCGCAGGCCGCGGCTGGCCTCGCGGGAGAGGCCGGGGGCGGGGGTCTGGGCCTCGCGGGCAGCCCGCGCTGCTTCGGCTCCGGGCTGACGGTCGAGGATGGGAACGGGATCAACGCCGGCGCCGGCTAGGGAGAGGTGCCGGAGGCGATCCAGGTTCTGCCGCAGCAACTCCCGATCCTCCTCGGGGCACTGCGCGGGGAGGGCCTCCGCGAGGCCGGCGAGGCACCGCTCGATGGCCGGCTTGGGGACGAGGTCCAGCTCGCCCATCGTAGCGACCTTTTTCGCAGCGTGGAAGAGCAGGTCTGCCACCGAGAGATCGGGGGCGGCCGGCCGCTGGTGCGCAAGCCAGGTCCCGATCTCGGACGCCAGGAGCTCAGGCGCCTGCTCGACGAGCAGGGTGACGGACTCGGTGACCATCAGGGGGGGAAGACGGTCGGAAAGATACTGCTGCAGTTCCAAGACCGCTTCCTGCAGCGCGGCTCGTCCGCCGGGATCGCTGGCTCCGCCCATCCCGGGGCTCACGCTCCTCGGGCACGCTCTCCGTCGCCGCAGCGGGAGGTCGGGCTCCGAGGGCCATGTGCAGTCACCGAGGCAGACTACGCCGGCGACTCCGCACCGTCAAGGAAGCGTACCGGAGGAACCGTCTTGACCTGTTGCCCGCCACGGCGAGTCCGGCGTTAAGAATGGTCGACTCACGACCGTGGCCGGACATGGTGCCTCATCTGAGTTGCTTCGGGGAGTTCACGGCGGCACCGCGCCACCCCGGTTCACGGATGCTCCGCATTGCCTCGCGGTGCGTCCTTCTCCGTTTCCCGAAGCACGGCTCGAAGCTTGGACGGGAGAAGACCTGAGGAATCGAGCGCGCCCTTGCCGCTGAATGTCTGCTCGACGCGAACCCGTGTTCGCACCTTGACCCCGTTTTTCAGGGCCGGAGTGTAGCGCCAGTTGCGGAGGGCGGCGAGAACCGCATCATCCAGGACTTCTCCCGCGGACTCCACGACGCGCAGGTCCGCGGGTTCGCCCGCCTCCGTCACCGTCATCTCGACCGCGACCGTCCCCCCCAGCTTCAGCCTCCGGGCCGGCTCGGGGTAGGGAGCGGTCTCCCCCGAGGTCCTCTGGGGGGGTGTCACATCCGGACCCGGCTCTAGGAAGTCTCCCTCGCGGACCCACCCCAGGCTCCGCAGATGCTCCCTGAGCTCGGCGGCGCGCGGCTGGGCTTGGAGCCGACCGAGCAGGGGGATCCGGTCGCCCGCGCGTGCCTGGACCGTCTGCACCCAGGGAGCAAACCCGTTCCGAGTCAGCTGCACCCCGTGCTTGCCGGGCGGTAGGGAAAGGCCCTCGAGGGGCGTGGTTCCCCGGGGCTGACCGTCGATAACCACCTCCGCTCCCTCCGGGTCCGAGTGAACCTGAAGGATCGCGCTCACCGGCTGCAGGGTGAACCGAAGGGGCACGCCGAACGCTCCCGCGGGTACATCCAGGGCCAACTCCGCGGAGGAGAACCCGGGGAGGGCGACCCGGACCGCGTGTCGGCCCGGACGGACCCCGGCAAGAGCCAGCGGCGACTTCCCCGCCTCCGCGTTATCCACCCAGACCTGGGCGCCCACGGGCTCGGTCGCGATCTCGATTCCCCCCGTCTGGACGGAGGACCGCCCCTGCGCAGAGGGTTGAAGAGCGGCGGAGCGGCGGAGCGCGACCGTGGCCGCCACCGCGGAGAGAACCAGCGCTCCCAGGGCGAGGAGCGAGTTGCGGTGGCGCGAGAGCGACCACGCGGACGGGGCGGTCGTCGGCCGAGGCACCTTCCCTTCGACTTCCTTGAGGTCGTGTGTCGGCACATCACCCGCCGCATCGGCGCCGTCTTCGGATGGGACTGGAGCCACGGGAGTCACGGCCGAGCCGGGGGCATCGGCGCTCCGTCGGCCAAGCGCGGCCACGAAGGAGGCACCGCTGGGGAACCGTGTGCTCGGGTCTTTGGCCAGGGAGCGCCGGAAGACCTCGTCAAAACGCGGAGGAAGCGCCGGGTTGTAGGACGAGGGAGGAGGCGGGTCGACGTTGACCACGCTGTGGACGATCTGGGCGATGGACTCCCCGTCAAAGCACCTCTTCCCCGTGAGCGTCTCGTAGGCCACCAGGGCGAGCGAGAAGAGATCCGTGCGCGCGGAGGCCTGGCTGGCTGTGACCTGCTCCGGCGCCATGTAGGAGGGTGAGCCGACAAACTCGCCCGCCGCCGTCACTGCGGTGGAGGTGAGATGGGCGACCCCAAAATCCATGATCTTGGGGCGGCCGTCCGGAAGGATCATGATGTTTGAGGGCTTGACGTCCCGGTGGATCGTGCCCTTGCTGTGGGCGTAATCGAGACCCTCGGCAATGGGACCTAGGATCTGCAATGCCTCGGCAAGCTCGAGCCGGCCCACCTGTTGCAGCCGTCTCTGGAGAGTGGTGCCTTCAAGGAGTTCCATCACGAAAAAGTCGTCACCGACGTCGAAGACGGTGGTGATGTACGGGTGAGCCAGGTTGCCCGCGGCCTGGGCCTCCCTGCGGAAGCGCTTCATGTACTCTTCGCCGCGGGTGCTGCTCAGGTATTCGGTCTTGAGGGTCTTGATGGCGACGACGCGCTTCGCCATGGGGTCGTAGGCCCTGTAGACCCGGCCCATGGAGCCCTCGCCCACCAGGCCCTGGACCTCGTAGCGCCCGAATGCGGTGGGCAGCGGACCCTCTCCGGTGGGCAGATCGAGGCGCGCCTCCCCGGTTTCGTGGATCTCCCTCTTGGACGTTGGCACGGTCCACCCCCGGTTCTCCGCCTAACGGCGGCACCAATTTGAAGCAGCCGCAGTCTACAACCCCTGAGCGGCGGCCGCGGGATGATCCAAGATGACGGGGTTTCGCGGCCTCGGAGCCGTTTACGGGCGTCAGGCCGAGAACTCTCAGTTCAACCGTCATTTACGCGTCGCCCGGCCTTTTATTTCGCCCTACGGCTTCCGCTCCGCTTTTTCCCGAACCCGGTGGATCTTGTACAAGTAGCTCCAGGCCAGGAGCTTAGAGCGGGCCAATCAGGGTCGCCCGCCGTTAGTCGTAGGGCAAGGGGATCGGCCCGGTGAGCGGGACCCAGAACTCGAGCAAAAGCTTGGAGGGGCGGCCCTACCTGACCAGGAAGCGGACGAAGGGACGGCCGTGGCCCGTCTTCCGATCAGCGACAGTTCGCATGGCCCTTGAAGCGAACTCGGACCTGGCCCACTTCGTTCCGCCTCCTGTCATTGGCGCCCTGCATCACTGGGCTGGTCTTTCTCTGTCTCCCCAAGCACCGCTTGCAGCTTGGACGGGAGAATACGAGAGGACATGAGTGAGCCATTGCCGCCAAACGTCTGCTCGACGCGAACGCGCGTTTGCACTTTGACCCCGTTTTTCATGGCCGGCGTGTAGCGCCAGTCCCTTACGGCGGCCAGAACCGCGCCATCCAAGCTCTCTCCCGCCGACTTCACGATCCGGAGATCCGTGGGTTCGCCTTTTTCCGTGACCGTCATTTCGACCGCAACCGTCCCCTGCAGCGACTGCTTCTGGGCGTCCTCG
>DATMQU010000114.1:0-7288 GCA_035566715.1 Vicinamibacteria bacterium | reverse complement strand
CTCCGCCCGGACAGCGAGGTGCGGGTGAAGGAGGGCAGCGGCGATCCGCACCTGGAGCGCCGAACCCTGGACGCCGCCCTCGAGCAGGCCAAGGGGCAGCTCGAGGCCTTGCGCGCGCGGTTGGCGGCGGAGGCGGACGCGGGCAAGGCGGGCATCTTCGCCGCCCACCGGGAGCTGCTCGAGGACCCCGACCTCCTGGAAGTCGCGGTCAATGGGATCGAGGGGGGCAAGAGCGCCGCCTTCGCCTGGCAGCAGGCCTTCACCGGCCATGCCGCGCGATTGGCGGGGCTAAGGAGCGAGCTCCTGGCCGGGCGGGCGAACGATGTCCGGGACGTGGGAAGACGCGTTCTGCGCCTGCTTGCGGGGGTGGAGCCCTCCGCCCCCGCCTACCCTGCGAACACGATCCTCCTCGCCGAGGACTTGACCCCCTCCGACACCGCGACCCTCGACCGCTCACGGGTGCTCGGCTTCGGCACCGTGTCCGGGGGCGCCTCTTCCCATGTGGCCATCCTCGCCCGCTCTCTGGGCATCCCCGCCCTCGCCGGTTTGGACGCCAGCGCGCTCGCGGTCCCCGACGGCACTCCCGCCATCCTCGACGGGGGGCAGGGCGTCCTGCGGCTCAACCCCCCGCCCGAGGAGGTCTCCGCCATCCGGCAGCGACAAGGGAGGCAAGCCGCCCGCGAGAAGGCGGACCTCGCGGAGGCGCGCGAGCCGGCGGTGACGACCGACGGCCACCGCGTGGAGGTGGCGGCCAACATCGCCGGCCTGGCGGAAGCGGAGCAAGCGGTGGCCCTGGGCGCCGAGGCCGTCGGTCTCCTGCGCTCCGAGTTCCTGTTCCTCGACAGGAGCGCGGCTCCCTCCGAGGAGGAGCAGTTCCAGGCCTACCGGGGCATCGCCAAGGCCCTGGGCCCCCAGCGGCCCCTCATCGTGCGCACCCTGGACGTGGGCGGGGACAAGCCCCTTGCCTACCTGCCCATCCCCCGGGAGGCCAACCCCTTCCTGGGAGAGCGCGGCATCCGCCTCATGCGTGACCGGCCGGAGATCCTGCGCGTGCAGGCCCGGGCAATCCTCCGCGCCGCCGCGGAGGGGGCGGTTCGGATCATGTTTCCCATGATCGCCACCCTGGCCGAGGTACGGGCGGCCAAAGAGCTTCTGGAAGAGGAGCGGAAGTCGCTGGGGGCCGGCAAGATCCCGGTCGGGATCATGGTGGAGGTCGCCTCCGTCGCCCTCCTGGCCGAGCACTTCGCGCGGGAGGTCGATTTCTTCTCGATCGGCACCAACGACCTCACGCAATACACGCTGGCCATGGACCGCGGCCACCCCAAGCTGGCCCCCCAGGTAGACGGCCTGGACCCCTCGGTGCTGCGCCTGATCGACATGACCGTGCGCGCCGCCCATGCCCAGGGCAAGTGGGTCGGCATCTGCGGCGGCATCGCCAGCGACGCCCAAGCCGTCCCCCTCCTCGTCGGTCTCGGGGTGGACGAGCTGAGCGTCAGTGTCCCCACGGTCCCCGCCATCAAGGCCCGCGTGCGCCGGCTGAGCCTGGCCGAGTGTCGGGCGCTCGCGGGACGGGCCCTGGCCGCCGCGAGCGCGGCCGAGGTCCGGGCTCTGTCCCCCGACCCGGACCGCGACCGCTAGGAATCCAGTCCATGAACTTCCTCCAGAACGCGTTCGCCCTGCTCCAGAAGATCGGCCGGTCGCTGATGCTGCCGGTTTCCGTGCTCCCCGTGGCCGGCCTCCTCCTGGGCATTGGCAGCGCCCACTTCGGCTGGATGCCGGAGACGGTGTCGAACATCATGGCCCAGTCGGGAGGGGCCGTCTTCTCCAACCTGCCCCTCATCTTCGCCATCGGCGTGGCCCTGGGCCTCACCGGCAACGACGGTGTGGCCTCGCTCGCGGCCGTGGTCGGCTACGCGGTGCTGCTCGCCACCATGGGCGTGATGGCCCCCCGACTGGGCTTCCCCACCAAGCCGGTCATGGGCATCCCGTCCATTGAGACGGGGGTGTTCGGGGGCATTCTGAGCGGCTTCATTGCCGCCCAGCTCTTCAACCGCTTCTTCCGGGTCCGGCTCCCCGCGTATCTCGGGTTCTTCGCGGGGAAGCGCTCGGTGCCCATCCTGGCCGCCTTCGCCGCCATCCTCGCCGGCACCGTGCTGAGCGTGGTCTGGCCGCCCATCGGGGCGGCCATCCACGCCTTCTCCGAGTGGGCGGCCTCCGGCAACCCGAGAGCGGCCTTCGCGATCTACGGCGTGGTCGAGCGGTCCCTGATCCCGTTTGGCCTGCATCACATCTGGAACGTTCCCTTCTTCTTCGAGACCGGGCAGTACGTGAACCCGGCTACGGGAGAGGTCTTCCGGGGCGAGATCCCCCGCTTCACCGCCGGGGATCCCAGCGCGGGGAACCTGGCCGGAGGCTACCTCTTCAAGATGTGGGGGCTGCCCGCCGCCGCCATCGCCATTTGGCGCTGCGCCCGCCCCGAGCAGCGGGCCCGGGTGGGCGGGATCATGATCTCGGCCGCCCTCACTTCCTTCCTGACCGGCATCACCGAGCCCATCGAGTTCTCCTTTATCTTCGTGGCCCCCCTTCTCTACGCGCTCCACGCCCTCCTCGCGGGCGTGGCCTATTTCACCTGCATCACCCTCGGGATCCGGCACGGCACGACCTTCTCCCACGGCCTCATCGACTACGTCGTGCTCTTCCCGAAGTCCAGCCGCGGCCTCTGGTACCTGTGGCTGGGCCCGATCTGGGCCGCCCTCTACTTCGTTCTCTTCCGGGTGCTGATCGTGAAGCTGGACCTCAAGACCCCCGGCCGGGAGGTAGAAGAGGCCGCGAGCGACGCCGCGGCCACCGAGGGGAGCGCCCAGGGGCTGGCCCGGGAGCTGGTGCTGGCGTTTGGTGGGCAGGGCAACATCAAGAACCTCGACGCCTGCATCACCCGCCTGCGGGTGGAGGTCAACGACGTGGCCAAGGCCAGCCCGGAACGGCTCAAGGCCCTGGGGGCGGCCGGGGTGGTGGTGGTGGGCAGCGCGGTGCAGGCCATTTTCGGGACCCGCTCCGACAACCTCAAGACGGACATTGAGCACTACCTGAAGAGTTTGGGGTCGTCGGGGGAGGCGGGTGGGGTCTCCCGGGCGCCCGCGACCGGGATCGGCCCGGGGGCGGCCCAAGGCCCCGCCGACGAGGGAAGGGCTCGCGCGCTCCTTCAGGCCCTGGGCGGCGCCGCCAACATCGAGCGCCTCGAGGCCCGCGCCCTCACCCGCCTCCGGCTCGTGGTGGGCAGCGAGGCGGCGGTGAACGAGGCCGCGCTCCAGGCCGCGGGCGCCCTCCTCATGAGACTCCCCGGCCGGACGCTGCACGTGCTCGTGGGCCCGAACGCGGAAGCCTACGCGGCGGAGATGCGGAGGCAGATGGCTCAGGGATAGCCGACCGTGAGGCTCCAGAGCGACCGGCCGTCGGTCGTGACCCCAAAGCCCAGGCCAAAGGGACCAAAGCGCGTGGGATAGAAGACATCCAGACCAAACCCCACGCGGAGAGAGTTCAGCCGGATCTCGCTCCGGTTCGGCCAGACGTTCCCCGCCCCCACCCGGCCCCGCACCCGCAAGCCGTCGAGGCGGACGGAGACGGCCGCCCCTGCCCCCGCCCCCTCCGGCCCCCAAAGCTCATCGGCGTGCAGCCCCGGGATCAGATCCGGCCCCCCCAGGCGGAACCATTCATAGACGGGCAGGTCGCGCCCGGAGAGCCCCCCGAAGACATCGGCCTCCACCGTGACCCGGCTCCCGGCCGGAGAGACCACCCGGGCCGAGAGCTGACCCCTCCAGTAGTCATGGGTGGCCCCGAGTCCGACGGCGTTGCGGTTCGCGGCCAAGTCGATCCGCCACCCCCGGGTCGGGAAATAGAGATCGTCCAGGCTGTCCTCGACGTAACGAGCGAACAGCGTCCGCGCCTTGTCCGTGGCCGGGGGGTAGGGCACGGCCGGCTGTTCCTGGGTCTCGACGCTGCCGAGAAGGATCCCCGCCTGCAGGAGCCGCGTGCGCTTCAGGGCGCGGGTCAGGGACAGCAGCAGCTCCTTGCGGTCGAACCGGGCCCGGTTGAGCAGGACGCCGTCCTTGAAGAGCCGCGGCCGGTCCTCGCGCCACCCCGCTCGGATCGAGTAACCCACCACGGGCTTGAAGAGCCGGTCGGAGTCCAGGCCCAGGGCGACCTCGCTCTGGGCGTCGCTCGCCGCCCCCACCGCCTCCAGCCGTTCGCCGAAGCCAAAGGCGTTCTGGTTCTGCAAGCGCACCCGGGCGTGGGTCTGCTCGGGCTCGTTGTAACCCGCCGAGATCCGGAGGCTGCGGCGCGCGGCCTCCTGCACACGGAGGATGATGCGCAGTCCGCCTCCGTCTGCGCTCGGCTCGAAACTCATCCAGCAGGAGTCGAAGAAGCTGGTGGCGAAGATCCGGTCGAGGGCGTTCAGGCCCTTCTCCATGTCGAAGGGCCGGCCCAGGGGGATGCTGAAGGTGCGCCGGATCAGGGCCGGGCTCGTCCGCTGGTTCCCCTCGACCGCCACCTCGACGATGGGCGTGCCCTCCAGAGCGCGGCCCGCGGCGGGTGGGGCCGGAGGGGGAGGTATCGCGCCCAGGCGCTCCTTGAGCGGCCCGATGATGGCCAGGGTGGCCGCGTAACCGCGCTCAATGAGGCCGTCGAAGTCGACGTACTCGGTGGCCCGGTGTCGGCCGAGGTCGGGGCGGATCTGGAAGTCCGGCGTTTCCCGGTAGCTTCGGTTCCGGGCCTCGAGGAGGGCATCCGACACCTGGGTCCCCACCCCCGTCAGGGTTCGCCACTCGGAAGGCTCCAGCGGCGGGGACGTGATGTCCACGGCCAGGACCACGTCCGCCCCCATCCCTCGGGCCACCCCCACGGGAATGTTGTCGGCCACTCCCCCGTCCACCAGGAGCGTCCCCTCCCAGTCGACGGGGGGGAAGAAGATGGGGATGGAGAGGCTGGCCCGCGTGGCCCGTGCCAGGTCCCCCCGCGCCAGGACGACGCGCTCCGCGTTGTCGAGGCGGGCCGCCACCGCGCGGAACGGGATCGGCAAGCGGTCGAAGTCTCCACCCGCCAGGTAGCCGGGACCGGCCAGGTGCCGGATCAGGAACCGGCCGATGCCGTAGTCGGAGAGGGCGGAGGCCGGGAGGAGCACCTTCCAGGGCTCGAAGCCCAGGCTCAGCAGGGCGGGCTCCTCGTCCAGGCGTCGAGCCAAGGGCACCAGGACCCGGTCCGGACGACCGCTAAAGGCGTTTTTCCAGTCGAACGAGACCACGATCGTCCGCAGCTCCTTGGCCCGGTTGCCGCTGGCGTAGAGCGCGCCCACGAGCGCGCCCATGCTCGTCCCCGCGATCCCGTCGACCACAATCCCGTTCTCCTCGAGCGCGCGCAGAACCCCGATGTGAGCGATGCCGCGAGCGCCGCCCCCGCTCAAGGCCAGGACCAGGCGGGGATGGGCGGTGGGAGCGGCGGGGGGCGCCTGTGCCTTTGCTGAGCAGGGGGCGAGAAGCAGGAGGGCGAGGCCGAGGGAGCGCTCTTTCAAGACTCCGCCGATCATGACCCGGCCGCCGGACCGACGCAATCGGCCTTCGCATGCTCCTTGGGTCGGGCCGGGGACGCACCCCCGCTCGGGTCCCTCCGCCCGTCCCTTGAGGGATTCGTGGCGCGCTCGGGGCCGGCCCGGGCCTTGCGGGGCGCCTCCGCCCGGATCGCTCGTGTTAGCCTGGGGCCCCAAGACTGCGGGGTTCTCTCTGGGCACCAGTCGGCACCGGGCGGCGTGGCGGGCGGGCGTCGGGCTCGCCCTCATCGGCGCCGGCGTCGCGACCCAGGTTGCGGCTTCCCGTCACCCGGCGGCGGTCGAGTCGCTCTACTCCCGCGCGCTCTACCCGCGACTGGCCGGCTTTCTTGGCTGCCTGACGGGCTGGCTGCCCTTCTCCCTCGGGGAGGCCGGCCTCGCCGCCCTCGGGCTCGGCTTCGCCCTGCTCCTGCTCCGGCTCGCCCGCGAGGTCGGAAGGCGGAGGGCCGTGCCCTGGGCCGAGCTCGCGCGTCTCCTGGGCGGCGGCTTGATGGGGTTGGGAGCGACCTACCTCGCCTTCCTCTTCCTCTGGGGTCTCAACTACCAGAGGCAGCCCTTCGGTCGCACGGCGGGGCTCGAGACAGGGCCCGCCCCCGTGGCCGAGCTCCGAGCGCTCTGCCGCGAGCTCGCGGAGGAGGCCAACGAACTGCGGGAGGGGTTAGCCGAGGACGAGCGGGGCGTGATGCGCCTTCCTGACTTGACGGCGGGGGCGCGCTTGCGGACGGAGGCGGGGTTTCGGCGCCTCGCCGACCTCTACCCCGTCCTGGGGGGTTGCTGCGCCCGGGTCAAGCGGGCGCTCGCCTCGCCCTTGATGGCGCGGCTCGGCATCACCGGCATCTATTGCCCCTTCACCGGCGAGCCCAATCTCAACACCACTGTTCCCGATCCGGAGGTCCCCTTCAGCGCTTCCCACGAGATGGCCCACCAGCGCGGTTTCGCGCGCGAGGACGAGGCCAACTACCTCGGCTACCTGGCCTGCCGTCTCCACCCGGACGGCGACTTCCGCTACTCGGGCGTCCTGGCCGCGAGCTTATACGCGCTCGACGAGCTGCGGCGGGCGGACCCGGAGGCCGCCACCCCCCTGGAGAACCTGCGCTCGGCCGCTGTCCGGAGAGACATCGAAGCGCTGGCGGCCTGGGCGGCGCGATACCGGGGGCCGCTCGGGCGGGCCTCCGCGCGCATCAACGACGCGTACCTCCGGACCCAGGGCCAGAAGGAGGGGGCCCGCAGCTACGGACGGATGGTCGACCTCTTGCTTGCCGAGCGTCGTGCCCGCAGCCGCCCCTCTGGTTGAGCGGGCGGGCACGCCGGCTCGCGACCGGGGAGCGCGAGGGACGGTCCCCGCCACCCGTTTAGGATAGAGTGTCGGTCGACCATGCCCAAGAGCCCCCGCCGCGTCCGCATCAAGACCCCCCCCATCCTCTTCGAGAAGACCCAAGAAGTCCTCGCGCGAATTCAGCGCCGCGTGGGCGGCACCCTCCTCACCTATTGGACCTCGCCCAGCGGGTCCGTCTGCGACAACGACGTCATGGCCATGCACGAGGTCCTGGAGGCCACCGGCCCGCAGGACCGGCTGACCCTTTTCGTGAAGTCCGACGGGGGGAGCGGGATGGCGTCGCTGCGCATGATCCACCTGCTCCGGCGCTACACCCGGCGCTTGACCGTGGCCGCGCCCTTGAACTGTGCCTC
>DATMQU010000113.1:0-2431 GCA_035566715.1 Vicinamibacteria bacterium | reverse complement strand
AGCCACCTCCTGGGCGCTTGCGTAGGGGGCTACGACGAGGTGCCCCGAGGACGGTAAGTCGGTGAGTCCCTCCAGCGCGATGGCGTGGCAGATCAGGCAGTTGGACCCGCGGGGCAGAGGGCTGCTGTAGATCGCGTAGCGGAACTCCCGTGGGTAGTTGCGCCAAATGATCAGGCCCCATTTGTGCGGGCCGGTGCGGGGGTAGCGCAAGGACGAGAAGGGAATCCGAATTTCGGCCTGCCAGCCGGTATCGGTTATGCGGGCCGCCGTGTCGTAGTAGAAATCGGGTGAGAAGTCCTCGTTTGCGTTGGCGTCGTTGAAAACCCCGTCCGCCTGGATCCCCCGGGGGCTCACGCGGAATTCCTGCGCCGAGCGCCGGTCGCCTCGGGTGTCGAGGAACACCGCTATGTTGTCGTCGGTCCCGATCACGTTGTCACGGTCGGCAAAGGGGGCGCGGATCCGGCTGGGGTCGGGATCGTCGCAGCGTATGCCAATGTAGAAATACTTCTCATCGTACGTGACCATGGCCGAGGTCTTGACGGTGGGCGGGCGGTTGTCGCTGAAAACTGTCTCGTAGAAGGTCTCGATGCTTGCCGCGCCCACCCAGCCCGGATCCGACAGGTCGCCGTCAACCGTGATCGGGCCCGGGGCCCTCGTGACCGTCAGTGGAGGAGGTGGGGGTGGCTCCTCGGCGGACACGCGCGCGCCGACCAGGGCTGTGAGCAAGCCGACCAGGAACAGCTTCATGGCAATGATGACGCTTTAGGAGGTCAATACGTTGAAGACCTCACCGAGTTTTGTCGCTGACGATCTTTGACAACCCATTTGATTCTTGTATTCAAGCTCTTGAACGGAGCTGCGCTGCCGCTGGTCCGCGAGACAGAATAAACCTCCTGGTCAGCCCTTCGGCCCCGTCCCGAGCACGATCCGCGGCCCATAAAGGTGAGGTTGGTAAATTCTTGTGCGTACCGTTGTCGGCGGTAGCGGGCGTCGGGCTCATAGGTGGTCTGGAGAGTCCCCCCCCTTCCCCCTGCCACCTCGGGTTGGACTCCGCTGACGTCAGGAATTTGCCCTTGACAGAGCACGAACGATCGTGCTAATTTTGGGGTGTGCTAGCCAAAACAGTTCGCAAGGGGGAGCTGACCCGTCAGGCGGTTCTCGGGCATGCCACGAGGATGGCGAGCCGGGTGGGGATCGAAGGCCTCACCATCGGCGCGCTGGCCGAGGAGCTGGGGCTCTCGAAGAGCGGCCTCTTCGGTCACTTCAAATCCAAGGAAGCCCTTCAGCTCCAAGCGCTTGAGTTCGGGATTGAGCGCTTTATTGACGCCGTGGTCAAGCCGGCTTTGGCGACTCCCCGCGGGGAGAAGCGGGTACGAGCGGTATTCGAGCGCTGGCTAGCATGGCCCAAAGACAGCGGCCTCGCCGGTTGCATGTTCGTGGCACTCGCTGCGGAACTGGACGATCAGCCTGGGCCCGTGCGAGAGCGTTTGGTGCAATCCCAGAAGGACTGGCTCGACGTCATCGCGAACTGCGTTCGCACGGGGATCACCGAAGGTGACTTTCGAAGGGATGTGGACGCTGACCAGTTCGCCCACGAGCTGTACGGGATCATGCTGGCCAGCCACCACGCAGCACGCCTCCTTCAGGACAAGACCGCGGTAGAGCGCACCCGCCGGGCCTTCGAGCGCCTGCTCGACGGCGCACGCGCCTAAAGAGCTATCTACAGGGAGCAAAAGGGAGCCATCGGAGTCATGAAGATTAAAAGCACGAGCGTTCGTATTTTGAAGCCAGACGCAGCTCCCTTAGCGGCATTACCCCGCCTCGTGGTCGCTGTAGTGGGACGCGAGGCCGCCCCGAGGGAGCGCCAGGAGGCGGTCCGCCGATCCGGAACGCAAGGTGCGCAGGCTCTCTTGCGGGAGCTCCAGAGATGACCAGGGTGTGGCCGGTTCGAGCCGCTTTCGCCGTCCTCGCCCGCGTTGCGCCGGGGCTAGCTGCGCGATGGGCGCTCGATCTTTTCTTTACCCCGCACGGCCGGCGCCGCTCGCGGCGCGGGAGCGCGTTCCTCGCCGCGGGACGCCGTTTAGACGTGAGGGTGGAGGGCCGGCGGGTGGTCGGCTGGTCATGGGGCCACGGGCCAAACGTGTACCTCGTTCACGGCTGGGCCGGCGTCGCGGGCCAAATGGCTGCTTTTGGCCCGCCCCTGGTGGCAAGCGGCTTCCGCGTCCTGGCCTTCGACGCACCGGGGCATGGCGTGTCCGAGGGCCGACGTGCCTCGATCGTTCACTTCGCCCGGGCCCTTCGGGCGATCGCCGCCCAGGAGGGGGAGGCCTACGCGGTCATCGCCCACTCTCTGGGCGCGGCCGCTACGACGCACGCTCTCACCGAAGGCCTACACCTCTCCCGCGCGGTGTTCGTCGGACCAACCGCCGGG
>DATMQU010000112.1:0-3789 GCA_035566715.1 Vicinamibacteria bacterium | reverse complement strand
CGTCGGCTGGTTCCTAGGTAGGCTGCGGCTACGAGTGGCGTTGTTCTCGGTACCCTACGCCTTTGTGATGCTCAACCTCGCCGCCGGAGTATCCCTTATTGCTTTCCTTGCCGACACGCAGAGGGCCGGGTGGAAGGCGGCGAGCTGATGGGACCCGCCGAAGCGGGCAAGTCCTTCATTGGCTCGATTTATGATCGCCTCGTGAAAGGCAGGAGCCGACGCCTCGCGACCCTGGCCCTACTGTGCGTGGGCAGCCTGGCCTGCGCCAGGGCACGGTCGACATCGAGAGTCCTCTTGGTGGGAGTCGACGGCGCCGACCCCGACATTCTGGGCCGGCTCATCGCCGAGGGCAGGCTTCCTAACTTCACACGGCTGAAGACAACTGGCGCCAGCGGCCGCCTGCGCTCGCGCGAGCCGCTCCTCTCGCCGATCCTGTGGACGACGATAGCAACCGGCCGCAAGGCCCAGGACCACGGCATTCTCGACTTCGTCGAAGTGTCTTCCGACGGCAAGCTCATTCCCATCACCAGCACCCGGCGTCGTGTCCCCGCGCTCTGGAACATCCTCGACCACGCCGGCAAGAGTACGGGCGTTGTCGGTTGGTATGCCACCTATCCTGCGGAGCACGTGAGAGGCTTCCTGGTTTCGGATCACCTGGGTTTTCACCAAGTGAAAAGCGCGAGGGCGGGCCCCGGATCGACCTACCCGGAGAACCTCGCCGACGAACTGCGCGTGCGCTTCGGGGAGGTGGCCGCCAAGACGGAGGTCACGCGCGCACGCTTCGTCGAACCGGGCGCAACCCCGAGTCCGGACGGGATGCGAAGGCTGGCGCGCTTGGCGGAGATCCATGCCACGACCGAGCTATTCCGCCGTGTGACCCGGTACCTCGGCGAGCAGCGCCGCCTAGATTTGCTCGCCGTGTACTTCGAGCTCATCGATGCGTGTGGGCACCTTTTCATGGAGGACGCCCCGCCGCAGCGGCCCGGGATCCTACCTGAAGACTTCAGGGCGTTCTCGAAGACCGTGGATCGCTGCTACGACTATCAAGACGAGGTGCTGGGGGAGCTTCTGGGTGGCGCTGACGCCGGCACCGTGACGCTCGTCCTGTCTGACCACGGCTTTAAGAGCGGCGACAGCCGCCCCGTGACCTCGGGTCGCGCGGACACCGGGCTGGCCCCCCTCTGGCACAAGCTGAGCGGCGTGATCCTGGCCGCCGGGCCGCGGGTGCGCCGGGGCGCCACTATCGAGGGCGCGACCATCCTGGACGTGGCCCCCACGATTCTCAGCCTGCTCAACGTCCCCTTGTCTCGGGAGCTGCCCGGCGTGCCCCTGAAGCAGGCCTTCGAGCCGGGGAGCTGGCGCGAGGTCAAGGCCGTCGACCACTATCCCTTCGCCACGGCGACCCCACCCCGGGAGGCCACCGCCCGCGACGAGGACACCGATGAGCGCATTGAACGCTTGCGGGCGCTGGGTTATCTGGGTGATTCGGCCAACCGAGGTCACGACGAGGAGGGGCGAACGGCGACCTCGTACCTCAATGAGGGGGCATCCCGCGCCGCCGATGGCGACGAGGCGGGCGCTCTCAGCGCCTACGCCCGCGCCCTTGAGCTCGATCCCCGGAACGTCAACGCTCGCGTCTTCGCCGCCCGCATCCACATGCACCGGGACGACCTCGGGAAAACGAAGGAGTTGCTGGACCAGGCCTTCGTTCTGGACCCGAATGGCATCGGCGTCCGGCTCCAGCGCGCGGCCTGGGCGGTGGAGGCGCGGCGCTGGGACGAGGCGGCGGCGGAGCTGGCCGTGGCCGGTGCCCTCGATGATCGGCTCCCGCAGCTTCATTTGCTGCGCGCGCGTGTCGCGCAGCATGTTGGCCGCTCCGAGGAGGCGCTGTCCGAGCTGCGACGGGCAGAAGGTCTGGCCGATGCGGAGCCGTTGCTCGCGGAAACCCTACGGCTCCAGGCGCAAGTAGCGGCCGAGCTCGGACGTGCCGACGAGGCCGAGCGCGCATTACATAGGGCGCAGTCGCTCGATCCATCGCCGGTCCCGGCATCCTTGCGGGGTGACGTGGCCATGGCACACGAGGACTGGAAGCAGGCCGCGACCCTGTATCGTGAGGCGCTGGCCGCGCACCCGACGGATTCAGTTCTCGAAAGAAAGCTGGGTCAAGCGTTGGCGGGGGCGAACGAGAGAGCGTCGGCGGAGTCCGCGTTCCGCGGAGCGATCGCGAAGGCACGGACCGATGAGGAGCGCGAGGGAGGCTTGGGTGACCTTGCCCTGCTCTACCAGAAAGAGGGGCGGGAATCGGAGGGGCGAGAAGTCCTGCTGCAGGCGGTCGCGAGCCTTCCGCGCTCTGCGCGGCTGTGGGGCATGCTCGGGGCGGCGTGGGGTCGCGCCGGCGAGCTCGACCGGGCCATCGCCGCGTACCAGCGATCGGTCGTGCTCGGCCCAACGCCTCTGGCCTGCAAGACCCTGGCGGCTCTACTCCTCGGAGAGCGCAAGGACAAGGCCGGCGCGGTCGCCCTCTGGAAACAGTCCCTTGACCTCGACCCCGATCAGCCCGACGTGCGCGAGTTTCTCAGACGGTCCGCCGCACGGTGAGTTTACGGGAAGTGTCCCCGTCCGAGACAGTACCGAAGTTGTGGTGAGGCTCTCAGGGACATTGCGGACTTTGTTCTTGACTTCCCACCGCGGGAGTTGTACGGATAGCATGCTTGGGGCCGATGACTCTGTCGTCAGCCTCAGCATTTCCCACTGACTGGCATGACGTTCAAATCCTTGGATCTTGGAGGTGCTCGCGTGGTGCGCAAAGAAAGCCTAAAGCTGATCCTCACGGCGGCCGCCGTCACGCTCGCGGTGGGCTCTATCCTCTCCGAGGGTTCGCTACGATCGCCACTTGCGAAGCCGACCAAGAGAGCTGAGGCACGTAAGCGACCCCGGAGCGTCCAGGAGCGATTCCAGCGAGAGTTCGAGGAAGCCGCCATCGGGGACGCTCGTCACGAGGAATCCGTGGGCGAGCAGGACATGTTCACCCAGTGGTTCTTCGAGCAGAGGGCGTATCCATCGGACAGCATCCCCGTCGGCGCGCTTGGGGCGGCGTTCATCCAGTCGCGCCAAGGCAACGATGACAGCTCCGACCCCGATGACGCCGAGGAGGGGCATTGGCGCGCGCTCGGCCCGTCCACCATTCCGCAGGGCCAAACCGACAGCGCGCTTGGCGTGCTGTCCCCCGTGAGCGGACGGGTCTCCGCAATTGCTGGCCACCCCACGGATCCTGACACCGTCTACGTCGGCGGCGCGCAGGGGGGCGTATGGAAGACCACGAACGCCACCTCCAAGCACCCGCACTGGGTTCCCCTGACGGATCACGAAGCGTCGCTCGCTGTCGGATCCATCGCCATCGACCCCGTCGACCCCCAGATCGTCTATGTCGGGACGGGCGAGCCCAACCGCTCCTGCGACTCGTACTACGGACAGGGCATCCTGCGCTCCACCGACGGCGGTGAGCACTGGACGCTGCTCGGCGGGGGCGGCGCTGTCTTCAATAACCCGGGTCCGTTCGTCGGGCGGTCAGTGGCCAGAATCATCATCGACCCCAAGACGGCCGGCTCCCGCCACCATACGACGCTGTGGGCGTCGACCACGATCGGTGCGTTCAGCGGGGGGACGATCCAGACTTGCTCGATCGCAAATCCCGCCGCGCCCTTTGGCCTCTGGCGCTCGACCGACAGCGGTGCGACGTGGCAGCTGCAGAACGTCCCCGTCCCAGGCGCCGGCGCTTTTTCCGTCCAG
>DATMQU010000111.1:0-2070 GCA_035566715.1 Vicinamibacteria bacterium | reverse complement strand
GGGTGAAGTCCAGGAAGGCGTGGGCCAGCGCGGGGTGGGGCGCGGAGGCGGGGATCACGAGGTTGTCGATGAAGAGGCTCGCCCCCTCTTTGGGAATCACGTAGGCCAGGTCGGGGTCGTGGGCCATGACCTTGGCGAACTGGCCGTTCCAGCCCTGGGCCAGCCAGACATCCCCCGAGAGCAGCACATCGTGGTAGTTGGCGGAGTCGTAGGTCTTCACCAGCGGCTTCTGGTCGAGGAGGAGCCGCTGGGCCATCCCGAGCGCCTCCGCGTCCTGGCTGTTCAGGCTCTTTCCACGCCACAGGAGGGCCGCCCCCAGGGTCTCCCGCGGGTCGTCCAGCATCAGGATCCGGCCCGCGAAGCGCGGGTCCCAGAGCGCGGCCCAGGAGTCCACCGTGCCGACCCGCTTCCGGTTGTAGCCGATCCCGCAGGTCCCCCAGAAGTAGGGGACGGAGTGGCGGTTCCCGGGGTCGAAGTCGAGGTTCAGGAAGCGGGGGTCGATGTTCACGAGGTGGGGCAGAGCGGAGCGGTCGAGCGCGCGCAGGGAGCCCTGCTTGCGCAGGATGTCCACCACGTAGTTCGAGGGGCAGAGCACGTCGTGGCCCACGTTGCCGGCCTGGACCTTGGCCAGGAGGGCCTCGTTGGTGTCGTAGACATCCACCCTCACCCGGGCGTGGGCCCGCTCCTCGAACCGGGCCAGCGTCTCGGGAGCGATGTAGTTGGACCAGATGTAGAGGTTCAGGACCCTCTCCTCCCCGCCCCCCGCCGGGCGGCCGAGCAGGAAGGGGGCCGCGAGCACGAGCAGGCCGAGGACCACGGGGGCAAGCGCCTCCCGCGCGCCCCGCCCACGCTCGAGCCGATGGGCCGCGTAGAGGAGCAGGCTCGTGGCCAGGAGGAGGAGGGCGGAGACGGCGTTGATCTCGGGCGAGATGCCGCTGCGCACCATGGAGTGGATCTGGATGGGCAGGGTGGTCGTGCCCACCCCCGCCACGAAGGACGTGATCACGTAATCATCGATGGAGAGCGCGAACACGAGGAGGGCGGCGGCGAGGATGCCGGGGGCGATCAGGGGCAGGGTCACCCGGAAGAACGTCCGCCCCGGCCCCGCCCCCAGGTCCATGGCCGCCTCCTCCAGGCTGCGGTCGAAGCCGGCGAGGCGCGCCCTCACCACCACCACCGCGTAGGAGACCGAGAAGCCGATATGGGCCAGGATCACGGTCAGGTAGCCCAGGCGGAGGCCGAGAGCGGCGAAGAGGAGGAGGAGGGAGGAGGCGAGCACGATCTCCGGCACCACGATGGGGAGGATGACGAGGGCGTCGAGGGCGGCCTGGCGAGAGAAACGGTGGCGGTGGAAGGCGAGGGCGGCCGCGGTGCCGATGGCGGTGGCGAGCGCGGTGGCGACGAAGCCGACGAGAAGGCTGTTGCGGAGCGCGCCCAGGATCTGGGCGTCGCCCAGGAGCTTCCGGTACCAGTCGAAGGTGAAGCCCTCCCAGGTGGCGGTCAGCCGGCCCCGGTTGAAGGAGAAGACCACGAGCACCAGGATCGGCGCGTACAGAAAGAGGTAGATCGAGAGGCTGAAGAGGCCGAGGACGGTGGGGCGGCCCCGGGAGGGGGAGCCCTCCCCCGCGGGGACCCTCACGGCTCCTGCCCCGCCCGCAAGGGGCGGCGGAAGAGGGCGAGCAGGGCGAGGACGGTGAGGGAGAGCAGGAAGGAAAGCGCGGAGCCGAAAGGCATGTCGCGGGCCACCGCGAACTGGCTCTGGATCAGGTTGCCGATGTAGACGGTGCGGGCCCCCCCCAGGAGGTCGGGGGCCAGGTAGGCCCCCAGGGAGGGGATGAACACGAGCACGCAGCCGGCGGCGATGCCGGCCCGGCTCAAGGGGATCGTGACCTTGAGGAGGGTCCGCGCGGGGGACGCCCCCAGGTCGGCCGCGGCCTCCAGGAGCGCGCGGTCCAGCTTCTCGAGGGAGGCATAGAGGGGAAGGATCATGAACGGCAGCTCGCCGTAGACCTGGCCCAGAAGGACGGCCACGTCGGTGTAGAGGAGGGAAAGGGGGGGAAGGCCGAGGTG
>DATMQU010000110.1:0-4435 GCA_035566715.1 Vicinamibacteria bacterium | reverse complement strand
CGCCACCTCGGGCCGGAACCGCCCGTCGGGACCGGCCACCAGGACGAAGCCCCGCTCGGTCTGGGTCACCTCCATGGCTGATTCCAGGAAGCGCAGGAGGAGGTCAATGGGCTCAAGGTCGCCGCTGAGCCGGCGCCGCATCTCGGCGGATGTCTGGAGCCGCGCGAGGCGCTGCGAATCCAGAGTGGCGGCCTGGGCCGCGGTCAGTCGTTCGAAGCGCGCCATCAGCCCCCCCAGGCTGATCCAATCGCCCTCCTGGAGCTCGGCCCCCGCGGGGACGTCCCCGTTCACCAGGGTTCCGTTCTTGCTTCCCAGATCCTCGAGCCTCCAGCCCTCACCCGTCCAGCTCAAGCGCGCCTGATGCTTCGAGACCCGCGCATCCTCGAGGACGAGGTCGCAGGTAGCGTCACGCCCGATCTCCAGGGTCTCTGCGTCCCGGAGGATCAGAAACCGGGACGCCCGCTGGGGGGGATAGAGCGTCAGCTTTCCTGGCATGGCCGGGCCAATCTCAAGGAATGCACTGAGCCTGCGTGTTCGTCTTCCGGTCGAGGCTGAAGTCCAGCGTGCCCGCGGCGACCCTCAGGAGGCCGGCGACATCGACGCGGGAGGGGTCCTGGGCCCGCCAAACGTCGGGGATGTCGTCGCCGCTGTGCGCCTTCACGTAGTCCGAAAAGGCGTTGATCTGGCTGATCGCCTGCGTGATCGCCCCTCCCTGGTAGAGGCTGATCGCCTGCGATAGCAGGCCCTGCAGCGTGCTGAGCACGGCGGTCGGGATCGAGCCCCCATAGGTGTTGAGGAGCCCCTGCAGGGCGTTGAACTTGTCGACGATGACGGTGTCGATCGGCCGGATGTCGACCACGATCAGGAACTCCGAGAAGTCGCCCCCGCCCCCGTCGACTCGATAGCTGCCCCTCCCCTCGTACTGCGTGACATCCCGGAAGAGGCCGCCGTCGGGCGCTTTGAAAAGGGCCAGAGGGACGGCGGCGTCGAGCTGGAGGTTATGGGTGTGAAGAGATATTTTGTACACACCTTCGAAGGTCAAGACGCTCGAGGCGCTGGGGTCGACCTGCAGCAGAACCGGAAAGGCGCCGGGGGGACTCACCTGCGCTATGCCCGGGAGTCGGGCGAGCAACGTTGGGTCGAGCGGGTCCACGACCGTCGCCACGACGCTGATGGCGCTTGGAGTCAGGCCGACGACGTTTTCGAAGGTAAGGGTGAGGTCGGTCTCGAGCCCCCCGGGCAAGTCGATGTCCGCCTTGGCCTGGTTCCCAGAGACCGTCACCGCGAACGGCACCTGGCCAGAGGTCGAGAGCGGCAACGGCAACTGGGCAAACGCGCTCGACGCGCCCATCAGGGAAAACAAGCCCACCGTCAAAAGCTTCCGCATCCTCCCCTCCTCGAACTCCTGCGTTGGAATGTCCTAGGGAGAGCCAAAAGGCCCCCTATCCCGTCCTGGCGTCCAACCCCACCAATTTCCGCTCAGATGGGTTGCAAAGCGCGGGCCGGGGTCGGGAGGAGCCCATTTCTAGCGCCCGCGCGGCCGGAAGCGCCTGGTTCCAAAAGGCTATCCGACCCTGGGCCCGCTGGATCAGGGGGTGTGGTGGCCCTTCGGGTGGGTTGGTTGCCTACCCAAGAGTGGAAGCGAAATGCCACTCCTCGGGCACGTCGGAGGGAAGATGCTTGAAGGGCTGCCCCCGCCCCTTAGCCCTCGACGCCCTCCAGGAGCCAGATCTTGCCGCCCTGGAACTTCTTGTCCCGGGCCGACTTCTCGCTCGGGAGGGGGAGCACGGAGCGGCGGGGTATGAGACAATCCGCTCGCAGATCCCGGGAGGGCGGTCTGGGCCGGCCCGCATCCAGGCGGACCCGTGACCAGCCGTGCCGGATCGGCGGCGGGAGGTTCGGCGGGACGCCGCTCCCTCCTGCCGGGTGAGGGGGACCCCCTGGAGAAGCCGACCGTCCTCTTGGTTGACGACGACGACAGCACCCGCGGCCACCTCTCCGTCCTCCTCTCAGGGCTGGGTTATGGGGTGGCGGTGAGCACAGCCGGGGACGAGGCGGTCTCCCGGCTTGCCTCCGGCCACCTCCCCGCGCTGGTCATGCTCGACCTGGTCATGCCCGGCATGGGCGGCCTCGACGTCCTCGACCACATCAAGTCAACCTATCCGCAGATCCCGGTCGTGATTCTCTCCTCCGTGGGTCAGATCAAGACGGTAGTCAACGCCATGAACCGTGGGGCTTCCGATTACCTGGTCAAGCCCGTTCAAGAGGCGGAGCTCACGATCACCCTCGAGAGCGCCCTGGAAAAGCAGCGTCTGCGGGACGAGGTTCGGGTGCTGCGGCGTCGGCTCGACCAGTTCGATCCCGCAGAGTTCCTCTCCTCGAGCCCGCAAATGTTGCGGCTTAAGGAGATCGCCCGCCAAGTGGCGGAGACCGACGCCCCCGTGCTCGTGCTCGGGGAGACGGGCGTGGGCAAGGAGCTCCTGGTCCGGTACATCCACGAGCAGTCCCCCCGTCGCGACAAACCCTTCGTCAAGGTGAACTGCGCGGCCCTCCCCCACGACCTCCTGGAGTCGGAGCTCTTCGGCTACGAGCGCGGAGCCTTCTCGGGGGCCGTGCGGGACAAGCCCGGGAAGTTCGAGCTGGCCCACAAGGGCTCGATCCTCCTCGACGAGATCGCGGAGATGAGCCCCCACGTGCAGGCCAAGCTACTGCACGTCCTGCAGGACGGTGAGTACAGCCGCTTAGGCGCTCGGCACTCCAGCCGTGTCGACTCCCGAGTCTTTGCCTCGACCAACATTCCCTTGGAGAGAGCGGTTGCGGAAGGGAAATTCCGTCAGGACCTGTACTTCCGAGTGAACGTCATCCGCATGGAAGTTCCTCCATTGCGCGAGCGGCCGGAGGACATCCCTCTCCTCGCGAACGCGTTTCTACGCCGGTACCTCGAGCGCTACTCCAGCCCGACGCGGGAGTTCCCGCCCGAGCTGGCGGAGGCGTTCCGGCGCCACAGCTGGCCGGGCAACGTGCGCGAACTCGACAACGCGGTGCGGCGCTTCGCCATCTTGCCGGACGTGAACATGGCGCTGGCCGAGCTCTCGAAAACGCGCGCGGAAGCCCCCGAGGCGCCGCCCAGAGAGGACGTCTCTTTGAAGACGATCGCCTCCCAGGCGGCGGAGAAGGCGGAGCAGGAGATCGTGCGCCGCGCCCTGGCCGAGACCCGGTGGAACCGCCGGGAGGCGGCCCGCCGGCTCCGGATCTCCTACAAGGCGCTCCTCAACAAGATCAAGAAGTGGCAGCTGGAGGCGGAGGTGCCCCTGGCCTCCCCGCCCGGCGCGGCCGCGGCCAAGGGTACGCGCGGCGCCGAATGACCGCATCCCCGTAATTCCGCTCCGGAGCGTCCATCCGGGAGAGCCCTGGTCGGCTCGAGCCGGGGCCTCGGCTAGAAGCCGGGACCAGGAGCAATTTCTCTCCAGGCCGGGCTGAGCAGCGTCACGTAAATGCCGGCCTGGAAGCCCTCGATCGTCGGGATCGTACCCAAGGTCCCGCGGCGCCGATACCGCGCCGACCCCGACAGCTGGAGGTGCCTTCCCAAACGCCGGTCCAGGGCCAGGAAGCCGTCGTCGCTGAGGGCATCCACCCCCTGGGCCGCCTGCGTCGTGTCGGGCTGGACATGGCTCGCGACCATGCGGAGCCCCCAGTCACGCCCCATCGGGACGCTTGCGCTCAGCCCTGCCCGAACCTCCAGTCGGCTGACGCCGATGCCGAACGCAGGGGCCACCTCCCGTCGGACGAAGGCCGTGAGGCTCGAGCCCTTGACCATTCGGTTGAAGGTGGCCCCCCCGAAGAAGGTCTCCTTCTGCAGAAGGCCGGCGCGGGCGGCTTCCGGCGTGTAGCTGGCCCCTCCCTCCAAGAGGAGGGCGCTTCGAGGGGAGAGAACCCGCGTCCATCGAAGGGAGCCGAAGTGTGTGAGGTACGACCTGCCCGCCTGGTCCGCCCGCGTATACTCAACCGAATACTCGATCGCCGCCGCACTCCTTGGGCTGAGCTGGCGTACGAGCCCCATGGTGCCCCGAACGCTCTCTCCGTTGATCAGGCCCGGGGAATCGAACTCGGTACGGTAGTAGCGGCCCTCGACCTGCAGGGACGTCTCCGCGCCCATTTTCTGGGTCAACCCAACCACGCCGCTGTACGAGCGGGTTTTCACCACGGGCAGCAACACCCCCTGCTCCACCAGGATCCGCGCCGAGTCGCTGTAGCCGACGTCGTAGAAAGCGTTAACCCGCCAGCTGGTGCTTGGGGACGACCGGTAGTCGCCGTCCAGGCCGAAGTCGCCGTAGTACCGGTTGAGGTTCTGTTCGGGATAGCTCGTAAAGCGGCCGGCGGCGGTGGCGCGAAATTGACCGCGGGGGCCCGAGAACACGCGCGCCAAGCCACCCCG
>DATMQU010000109.1:0-5916 GCA_035566715.1 Vicinamibacteria bacterium | reverse complement strand
TACTTCACGGATCTCGGCATGTCGTTCGCGGTCGACGACGTGGGGGCGGGCTACTCCGGCCTCGAGTCCATCGCCAAGCTCAAGCCCACCTACCTCAAGATCGACACCGCGCTCGTGCGGGAGGTGCACGTGAGCGTGGTCAACCGGGCGATGTGCAAGGCCATCATCTCTTTGGGCAACAGCATCGGGGCCACCGTCATCGCGGAGGGCATCCACTCTGCGGAAGAGACGGAGGCCCTGAAGGCCATGGGGGTGGAGTACGGGCAGGGATTCTACCTGGCCCGGCCGGACCCCGGCAACGAGTGAGGGCGATACCGCCTTTGCGACCGTCGGCCGTCGCCCGCGCGCGGGAGGGATGACCGGTGTTCAAGATCGCCGTCGATGAGAAGACCTACCTGCAGCTCCTCGAGGAGCACCACGCGGAGGAGCTCTTCGCCAAGGTTGAGCAGAACCGGCGTTACCTCCGGACCTGGCTCCCCTGGCTCGACCGCAACACCACCGTCGAAGACACGCGGGCCTTCATCCGGGCGAGCCTTGGGCAGTTTGCGAGCCGCAACGGGTTTTCCTGCGGGCTGTGGCACGGGAGCGCCCTCGCGGGGGTGGTCGGGCTTCACGCCGTCGACTGGGCAAACCGGAAGAGCGGGATCGGCTACTGGGTCGGGGAGTCCGACCAGGGCCGCGGGCTTGTCAGCCGGGCCTGCTCGGTGCTCTTGGATCACCTCTTTGGCGAGCTGGGGCTGAACTGCGTGGAGATCGCGTGTGCCCCCGGGAACCGCAGGAGCTGCGCCATCCCCGAGAGGCTGGGCTTCATCCGGGAAGGCGTACTCCGGAAGCGGGAGTGGCTCTACGACCACTTCGAGGACCACGTCGTCTACAGCATGCTGGCCGACGAGTGGCAGGCCCGGGGCGCCGCGAAGGGCTAGACTCCCCCCGCCACCGGGTCCGGCCCCGCCCCGGTCAGGAAGAAGCACCGCGCCCGTCCGAAGCGCACCTCGTCTCCGTGCCGCAACAGGCGCTCCGTCACGACTTCCCCGTTCACCCGGGTGAGGTTGGTGGATCCCAGGTCCAGGACGAAGAAGCCCGCCCCCCGGCGCTCCAGGCGCGCGTGCGCCCGCGAGACCAGCGGCTCGTCGACGCAGATGTCCGCCGTCTCGTCGCGGCCCACGAGCATGACGTCGGCCCCGAGGGGAAAGTCGACCCGGGACCCGTCGCCCCGCTCCCAGACCAGCCGGGGCACGCTCAAGGCCCGGTGAGCCCGCCCCGGCGCGCGGCCAGCGCTGCCACCGCCGGCCCGTCGTTGTTGATGAGGGTCGCCTCCTTGAAGGCCGCGGCCGCGCGGTAGGCCTCCAGGGCCTGGGGCTTGTAGTTGAGCCGCTCTAGGGCCACCCCGAGGTAGTAAAGGGCCGTTCCCTGGGAGAGGCCGGGACGCTGCGGCAGCTCCGCCTTCGCCTTCGACAAATACTCGTGGGCGGCGGCAAAGTCCTGGAAATGCATGGCGCAAAGGCCGAGGTTCAGCCGTGCGAAGGCGGCCTCCTCCGTCCCCGGGTAGCCTTCGACCACCTGCCGCAGGTCCATCATCACCTTGTTGTACAGAAGGTTGGGATCGAAGAGGGGGATCTCCTGGGCGGTCTGGTCCAGGGTCAGGTCCGCGGCGTGGGTGCCGCCCGCTCCCTTCAGCTGGAGCGAGATCTTCTCCTTCGGCTTCTTCTGCTCCAGCAGGGCCAGAAGGTCGGCCGTGCGCCTCACCGGCTTGCCCTCGGCCGCGTAGACCACGTCCCCCACCTGCACGCCCGCCCGGGCGGCCGGGCCCCCGGGCACGAGGCGCAGGATGGGCACGCCCTCGTGCAGGAGGGTGTCCACGGTGATGGCGCCGCTCCAGGGCCGGTAGCTGGCGATCCGCTGGTCGACCTTGGCGATGACCCGCGCATAGGAGGCCGACTCCGCGAAGG
Organism: Vicinamibacteria bacterium; assembly: GCA_035566715.1. Classification (GTDB taxonomy): domain Bacteria; phylum Acidobacteriota; class Vicinamibacteria; order Fen-336; family Fen-336; genus DATMML01. The sequence continues at coordinate 3,967 of DATMQU010000109.1, read as the reverse complement.
TGACGTCCAGCGCCTCCGCCTGGGTGTTACCCGCGGCCAGGAAGTGCAGGATGGCCGTGCGCTGGAGCCGCTCCTCCGGCAACTCCGCCACCATGAAACCCTGAACCTCCAGGGTCGTGGCCAGCTTCTCCGTCACCTTGCGCACGAGGTCGGGGTCGGTCCCCCCCGTCACCAGGGCGCGGGGGGTGATCTTCTCCTGCTCGAGGATACGGTCCACAATCTCGCGGGGGGCGGGAATGAAGTTCAGGGTGGTGATCTTGCCGAGGTTCTCCCGGATCTTCTCGTCCGCGTCGGGGAGGTTGCGCTCGCCGGCCGCGCTGTCGGCCACCACACCCAGAAAGGCGAGGGTGGGGCGGATCGGGCAGTCCAAGCTGACCGCCTCGTCCTTGCCGAGCACGATCTCCTTCACGAACTTCCCCGAGGCGTGCTTGACCTCGAGCCGGCGCCGACCCGAGCAGACGCCCTCCAGCTCCGCCGGGGTCACTCCCTTGGCCTCGCCGTCCAGGAAGATCTTGGCCCCCGGGGGGTCCGAGGTCAGCCGAAGGGAGGCCAGCGACTCCTCCATGCGCACGGGTTCCGCGTCGTAGTCCTGGGCCAGGGGTGTGTCCACGGTGCGCCGCACCGTCTCGTGGCACCGCTTCCGGAGCTCGACGCTGTGGTTTCCCAGCGGGAGGTTGCCGACCTCGACGCGGGCGGAGGCCCGCGCGGGATCCAGGCCCTTGGCCCGGGCCGTCTCCAGGAGGTCGGGAGCGAGGGTGCCCGCGGTGGTGGCCCGGAGTTCCCCGTCTATCCAGATCTCCACCCCCGCGGGCTCGGTGATGAAGAAGGTGCTGGCCAGGGTCCGGGTCAGCTCGACCTGCAGGGCCTCCGTGGCCCGGGGCGCGATGCCCAGGCTGCGGGTCTCCGTCCGGTAGCCCTCCTTGGCGATCTCCACCGTGTAGTCTCCGGCCAGTACCTCCAGAGGAAAGAAGTCGGTGAGGCCCAGCTCCACCGTGCCCTCGCCGCCGCCCGTTAGCCTCACCTTGGCCCCCGCCGGCTTGGAGGAGACGGCCAGGTAACCCACCAGCCCCTTCTTCACGGAGGCGAAGAGGTCCGCGATCTTGGGCGAGACCTTCTCCCGGCTCAGGGTATAGGAGGGGTTGAGCTGGACAAGGAGCCGGAAGTTCTCGGAGCCTTTCTCCTGCAGGCCGATGTTGAAGTAGGCACGGCCCCGGTACTCATAGGCCTGGGTCAGGATATCCCGCCCCCGGGCGGACAACGGTCCCTGCCGCCGCAGCCCCTCCAGGCGCCCGATGACCTCGTCGAAGAGCACGATGGAGCGGCTCTGCTGCGGCCCGTCGAACTCCACGATGGCCCGCGCCAGCTGGTCCTGGGCGGACTGGATCTCCCGCTGCGCGGCCTCGGGGGCGGGAACCCCGGTCTGGGCCAGCCCCCAAGGGCTCAGGGCGAAAAGTGCGAGCGCGACCGCCCCCGGGTGTCCGCGTCCGCTCCCTCGCCTCATGGTCTCACCTCGAGAGCCGCCGCCCCTAGCGGTAGCGCAGGACCTTCTCCGCCCGCTCGTCCCACACGAGGACGGCGCCCGTGGGGTCGAGGGTCAGCGCCCGCGGCTTCTTCAGCTCCGGACCGGTGAGGCTGGCCAGGGGCTGGCCGGAGGGGGAAAAGATCTGGACCGCTCCTTCCTCGTCCGCCACGTAAGTGTTGCGGAAGGGATCCACGGCCGCGTCCACCGGCCGGCGCAGGCCCGCGGGGCCCACCGTTCGCAGGAGCCTTCCCGTCTCGTCGAGGACGCGGACCGTCTTTTCCTCGCGGTCGAGAAGCACGATGCCCCCCTCCCCGTCCACGAACATCCGCGAGACCACGCGCTCTTTCGTGTCCTTCTCCGGGAAGAGGCCCTGGTATTCGAACTTGCCGTTGTAGCGGTAGACCCGCTTCCGCTTCTCGTCCGAGACGAGAACGCTGCCCCCCGGGGTGAGGGCGGCGGCCAGGATCCTGTCCAGCGCTTCCGGGATCCCCGGCTTCTCGGAGGGGATGGCGTAGGACTTCAGGTCCTTGGGCCCGATGCGCACGGCCAGCCGAGCCGCCACCACGATCTCTCCGCGCGGGGAGAGGGAGAGGCTGCGCAAGTCCTCTCCGGAGAGGCCGGGGCCCGCCTTGCCCCCGGGGTCTATGGGGACGGCGGTCTTGGTCTTGTCGGACGCGATCCAGAGCGTACCCGTGGGCGTCATGAGGATGGCCCGCACGTCCTTCAGGAGGTCGCCCGAGCCCACCGCGTAGCCGGCGTCCACCGCGAACGCGGGCTTGGCGAAGCCGTACAGGCGATAGAGAGCGGTGATGCGCTCCAGCGCAGGGGGCGCCCATTCGCTCTCCGGGAATCGGTTGCGGACCTGCTGGAACTCCTCCATGGCCGACCGGGCCTCGCCTTTCAGGGCCAGGCAGTGTCCGACCTGGAACTGGGCCGCGGCCGCGGCCTCGCTATTCGGGTATTCGAGGGAGACCCGGCGGCTCACATCAACCGCCTCCGCGAGCCGACCCGCCTTGCGGTGAACGAGCCCCGAGGCGTAGAGGGCGCGGGAGACCCACTCCGTGCTCCGGGGGTAGAGGTTCTGGACGCGCGTGAACTGGGCGAGGGCGTCGTCCAGCTCGCCTGCCGTGGCGGCGCGGCTCATGGTCAGGTACCCGAGCCAGTAGTACGCACCGGGGGCGGCGTCGCTCTGCGGAAACTGCTTTGCCACCTGGTCGAATGACGTCCGCGCCTTGTCGGGGTCTCCTTCCACCTCCAATCGGTAGCGGCCGATCTCGAGCAGGGCCTGGCCCACGGCCTCGGCGCGGGGGAAGCTGTTGACGATGATGTTGAAGTTGTCCAGGGCCTGCTTGAGCTTGCCCTGGGCCCAGTAGGCCCGGCCGTCCTCCAGCAGGCGCCGCGCCTGCTGGTCCGGAGATTCCTGGGGGCGGGTGGTCGCGGGAATGGCCACGAGGGCCACGGCCAGGAGGAAGCGCCGGGACAAAGGCCTATTCCTTTCGGCCGGTGACGAAGGCGGCCCCGCCGGGGAGGACCTCGGCGGTCTCCTGCTTCTTCGTCCCGTCCGGCCACCGGAAGGAGACGGCGTGGGCCCCCGCCGCGGCCGCCTTGTCCAGGATGGGCGGGTAGTCCACAAAGGCACCGTCGATGAAGACCTGACAGTTGTCGGGGTTGGCGCGGATGTTGATCCTGCCCAGCCCCGGCGCCTCCACCACCGCCTGGCCGCCCCCCGCGACCGTCACCGAGACGTCGGTCCGCAGGAAATAGGAACTGGAGACCAGGGTCAGGACCTGCCGGCCCGCGGGGAGAGATACCCGCGGCGCCACCTGCTCGCGCGCCAGGGGCTTCCCCCGCCAAAGGACGTCCAGGGGGTAGCTTGAGGCCACCGTGACCGAGCCCAAGGGACCCACCGGCTCCAGCTTCGCCCGCACCTCCGAGGGGACCTGGCCGGGGACGAGACGCACCTCCTGCGGCGCGTAGCCGTCGAGGAGGATGCTGAGGCGGTGCTCCAGGCCGGGATCGAAGGGCACGTCGATGGGCGTCGTTCCCGCGAGCCGCTGGCCGTCCAAGGCCACAAAGGCGCCCGGGGGATCGCTCGTCACGGACAGGGCAACCGAGGCCGCGGCCAGGGCGACGGAGACGGCCTCGCCCCCGGGAAGGGGCAGCTTCACGGTGCGGACCTCGTCCTTGTGGCCCTCCTTGCGGAAGGTCAAGACCAGCCGTGGGGGAAGGGGGGGCGAGAGCAGGAGCTCCCCGTTGGTCGTTACCCCCGTCTCCTTCCCATCCAGGAGCACCGCCGCCCCCACCGGCTGGGAACGCACGGGGATGCGGACCGCCGCCGAGGGCGGCCGGCTGGCCAGGAAGACCAAGACCGCGGCCGCCGTCACCGCCGCCCCCAGGAGGGCTCCCCAGACGAGCCCCCGCCCTTTCCGCGCGGGGGCGGGGACC
>DATMQU010000108.1:0-2034 GCA_035566715.1 Vicinamibacteria bacterium | reverse complement strand
AACAGATAGGCGTGGTTGATCCGGCCGCTGCTCAGCGCCTGGCGGAGCGGCTGCGTGACGTGCTCCTGGCCGCGGACTTCGGCGAAGGTGGCGGGGCGGTACTTGCGGTACAGGGCCAGGTTCTGCCGCGTGCGGCCAGTTTCCTCGGAGTCTTCCGCCATGACGTTATCCTCGCAGGCCAAGCCCGTCGCCACCCCGCGAATCAGCCAGGGGGCCCGGGGGACTGGTCCTCCGGAAAGGGAGGACCCCCCGCGCACCCGCCAGAGCCCGCGTACCCTTGCTGCCTTCCGGCCCTGGGGGAGTTGGCGAGGTAAACGCCGCACGGGGGGTCGTTGGGTAAGTCTAGTCACCCCGGGCAGTGCTGGTGCACACGAGAGAAGTCGTTCCGCGTTCCGGTAAGCTACCCGACGGAGGATTCGCCTAGTGGCCTAGGGCGCACGCTTGGAAAGCGTGTTGGTGGCAACGCCTCGCGAGTTCGAATCTCGCATCCTCCGCCACACTGACCGGCGCAAACGGCAGAGCCAGCCCGGGGCATCGGGCTGGCTCTTTGCCGCCTAGTCTCAGTTCTAGTCTCATTGCCGTCTGATCAAGGGGTTACAGTGCGTACGACCAGCGCCTGGCACTGCGCCGCCGCCTCGCCCCCGAACCACAAGACGGCCCGGGGCCGGTGGCAACAGCCGACGACGAGGTAATCACGAGGCGGCTGCGCCCACACCGGCCCATCCGGTAACAAGGCCGCATCAACCACGCCCGGCCCTTCCGCCCAGCTCACGCTGCCAAGTGCGGCTGCCTTACTAGGCAAGACGTAGGTACATTGAGGCTCTCTAGGCGGGGCGCAGCGCCAGCGTCCCCGTGCCGGTGACGACAGATCGAGGGAGACTCGAGTGGACACACGTCCGCAGATGAAGAACCTGTCGGCTCCTGACGAAACCCTCTCTCTCGAGAAGGGGTCGGCGAGCACGGTCAGAGTCGGAGAGCTGGTGGTCGGTCGGCTAGTGCTGGAGCCCGGCTGGCGGTGGTCCAAGCACGTGCGCCCCATCGTTGGGACTACGAGCTGCCAGTTCCACCATGTGGGGTTCACGCTGTCCGGTGCCATGGATGGCCGAATGGACGACGGCACCGAGTTCGAGGTCAGGTCCGGGGACATCTTTGACGTTCCACCCGGGCATGACAACTGGGTCATCGGAAACGAGCCGATGGTTGCCATCCTCTGGGGTGGCTGGCGCGGATGGGGAAAGCCGCCGGTCGGTGAGCGGATACTGACCACGATGCTGATGACGGACATCGCCGGGTCCACCGATCGCGCGTCTGCGGTGGGTGATTCGGCGTGGGATCAACTACTCGATCGCCATCACGCACTCGTTCGAGAGATCCTCGAACGCTACCGCGGAACTGAGATAGACACTGCCGGCGATGGATTCCTGACGATGTTCGACGGCGCTGCACGCGCGGTGCAGTCAGCGCTCGAAATCCGCGTTGCGGTCCGCGGTATAGGCCTCGACATCCGGGCCGGCGTCCACACCGGAGAGGTCGAAGTGGTCCCAGGAGGCATAAGAGGGTTGGCGGTCCACGAGACAGCTCGCATCATGGCGCTCGGGAACGCCGGAGATATCCTGGTCTCGAGCACTACGCGAGAACTGTCTGATGGCTCAGGTTTTAGCTATCAGGATCGCGGGATTCATCACCTGAAAGGCATCCCTGCTCCAAGACGGGTTTTCATGCTCACTGTCGCGGGGAACGAGCAGGATGGCGCAGTCAGGTAGCAGTTTCGCTAGCGACGGGCTGGGCGCCCTGGCAGCAGGAATCGGGAACTTGGAGCCGTCAGCGGCGGCGGCTGGCTGACGACATGGGATGAGCGGCAGGCTGCACAGAGTCAGACGGGCGTTCCGTGATAGCTAGGACGAGGCGGGTACCCAAGCGAGTCCGTCGCCGCCTGCGTCTGGGCCGTTGTTAGGCAGGTTGGTCCCGCTCGGGGACATCCCAGAGCAGCCCGCCAACCTGGTCGGCCACGCCCTTACGGATGCTGTCGAGCAC
>DATMQU010000107.1:0-3947 GCA_035566715.1 Vicinamibacteria bacterium | reverse complement strand
CCACCCGCCGCAGCACGTCCCGCTCGGTGAAGATGCCCACCGCCCGCCCGCCGCGCTCGATGAGCACCGCTCCCGCTTCCCGCTCCAGCATCAGCTGGATCGCCTCGCGTATGGTCGCCCCCTCCTTGACCGAGGCCGCGGCCCGGGGCTCGAGGGCGCGTATAGGGGCGTTCAGGATCGCTTCCCCGAGCCGCTGCTCTTGACGCTCGCGCGGGCTGTGATCGTCCTCGTAGGCGTCGTCGAATTCGCTGATGCCCATACCCGCCTCCTCGAGAACCTGGGTGCTTGCAAAGTACGGCCGCGCAGACCCCGACGTCAACCTTTTTCCTGACGGCGGGGGGCGGGAGCCCCGGCGAGCCTAGGCCCCGAGCACGCCCAGGGCGCGGCCCACCTTGGTGAAGGCTTCGACCGCCCGGTCGATGTGCTCCCGTCGGTGGGCGGCCGATAGCTGGACACGGATCCGCGACTGGCCGCGGGGCACGACGGGGAAGAAGAAGCCCTTGACGTAGATACCCTCCTGCAGGAGGGCACGGGCAAAGCGCTGAGCGAGGGCGGCGTCGTCGGGCGTGAAACGCGAGAACAGGATGGGGACGATGGGGTGGGCGCCGGGCTTGATCTCGAAGCCGGCCGAGCTCATGCGCTCCCGGAAGGTGCGGGTATTGGCCTCCAGGCGGTCGCGTAACTCCGTGCTCGCGCCGAGAATCTCCAGCGCGCGCAGGGTCGCCCCCACTACCACCGGGGGCAGGGTGTTCGAGAAGAGGTAGGGCCGGCTCCGCTGGCGGAGGAGGGCGATGATGTCGCGGCGGGCGGCCACGCAGCCCCCCGACGCGCCCCCCAGGGCCTTCCCAAAGGTCGTGGTTAGAATGTCGATCCGCCCCAGGACCCCGCAGTGCTCCCCGCTGCCCCGCCCCGTCTTCCCCAGGAAACCGGTGGCGTGGGAGTCGTCGACCAGCACCATCGCCCGGTGGCTCTCGGCCAGGTCGCAGATCCGCGGGAGGGGCGCTACGTCCCCGTCCATGGAGAAGACGCCGTCCGTCACGATCAGCCGCAAGCGGGCGGGCGCGGCCTCCTTGAGCTTGGCCTCCAGGTCCCCCATGTCCGCGTGCTGGTACACAAAGCGCTTGGCCTTGCAAAGCCGCACCCCGTCGATGATGGAGGCGTGGTTCAGCTGATCGGTGAGGATGGCGTCCTCCGCCCCCAGCAGGGGCTCGAAGACTCCCCCGTTGGCGTCGAAGCAGGCCGCGTAGAGGATGGCGTCCTCCATGCCCAGGAAGTCAGCGACCTTGCGCTCCAGCTCCAGGTGCAGCTCCTGGGTCCCACAGATGAAGCGCACGCTGGACATGCCGTAGCCCCACTCGTCCAGTGCCCGGTGGGCGGCCTTCAGGAGTTCGGGATGGCTCGAGAGCCCGAGGTAGTTGTTGGCGCAGAAGTTGAGGACGGTCCCCTCGCGCCCCTGGACGCGGATCTCCGGGCCCTGGGGGCCCCGGATGGGCCACTCCTCCTTCCAGAGCCCCTGGTCGCGGATCTGTTGCAGCTCGGCGGAGAGGAAATCGCGGAAGGCCGCGTCCATCGCGCCCCCAGTATACATGGGGCCCTTCCCCGTCCCGGCGCGGGCGGGAGCCGGGCCCCCGGTCAGGACTCCGGGCCGCCCTCCCGGCCGCGCTCGGAAAGGTCAGGGGTATCGGCGAGGAAGCCATCGCGCTCGCGGTCCAGAACGAGGGGGGGTGGCTCGTCGTCGACCAGGTATCCGAACTCGTTCCGGAACTCCTGCAGCGAGAGCCCCGCCGTCGCCGCGAGCTTGGCCAGCTCCTGGGGCTCGTGGAAGTCGTCACGGCGGAGCCGGATCATGTATCGGCGGGCGATGGCGTAGCGGGTGGAGTGGACGTCCACGGTCCGGATCCGGGTCTTGCCGGTCTGGGGGTCCAGGAGGGTGGAGAAGGGCACGGGCACGAAATGCCCTCCCTGCATGGAGATCATGACCGCATTTCCGCCCGAGAGCAGGCACTTGGTCGCGCAGTAGCCGAGGTCGCGGGTGTACTCCATGTCATAGGGGATGGGATCGGCGCAGCGCAGCTCGTAGCCGATGTTCTTGGCCACGATGGTGGTCTTGAGACCGAGAGACTTGAGCCGCTTGCTGACCTGGGCCTTCAGGATATCCCCGATGCTCACTTCGGCGATCCGTACGTTGCCGTGGGCGTCCCTCTCCACGTCTTCGAGCTGGGCGAGATCTCCGGGGTCGATGCTGAGGACCAGCCCCTCGGCCAGGATGGCCACGCCGTCCCGGCGGCCGTAGCTGAGGCGCTTGATGATGGCCCCCACCAGGGTGTCCACAAGCTTTTTGAGCCTCAGGCGCTGGCCCGAAAACTCCTCCGGGATCAGGGTCAGGGTGGCCCCCACCGACTTGCCGATGCCGAGGGCCAGGTGACCCGCCTTGCGGCCCATGGCGATCACGAAGTACCAGCGGGAAGTGGTCTTGGCGTCCACCATCAGGTTCTTGACGATGTCCACCCCCACATGGCGGGCGGTCTGGAAGCCAAAGGTGTCCACGTAGGCGGGCAGGTCCAGGTCGTTGTCGATGGTCTTCGGTACGTGAACGACCTGGATGCGGCCACCCGCCTTCTCCTCCAGCTTCATGGCCGAGAAGGCGGTGTCGTCGCCGCCGATGGTGATGAGCTGGGAGACGTTCAGGCGGAGGAGGGAGAGCACCGTGTTCTCCAGGTGCTGGGGATCCTGGGTGGGGTTGGCGCGGGAGATGCCGATGTAGGACCCCCCCCGGAAGTGGATGCGGCTGACCTCCTCGATGGTGAGGGGGGCGACGTGGTCCACGTTGCCCTGCATGATCCACTCGAAGCCGTCGCGCACCCCCAGGACCTCCACCCCCTCCAGGACGCCGCGGATGGTGGCGGCCCCGATCACGCTGTTGATGCCGGGGGCGGGTCCCCCGGCCACGAGTAGCGCGAGCTTCTTCTCCTTGCCCACGAAAAACTCCTCCTAGCCGCTACCCCGGACGGGCGCCGGGGGCGCTGCGGGCCGGACAGGGCCTGCGGCAGCGGGGCTTCCGCCTGAGCGTAGCACGACATCCAGCCGGCCCTCCCCCCGCGTAGTAAAGGGGGAGGCGGGATAATGGGGGACGTGAGCCGGGTGGGGCTGGTGTTCGTCCTGGGCTTCCTTGCCGCCGGCCCGGGAACCGCGCGCGGGGAGGCCATTGCCTGGAGGGACTGGTCGGAGGGCTCCTTCGCCCGGGCGCAGAGCGAGCGGCGCTTCGTCCTCTTGGACCTGGGGGCGGTCTGGTGCCACTGGTGCCATGTCATGGAGGAGACGACCTACCAGGACCCCCGCGTGATCGAGCTCGTCCGCTCCCGCTTCGTCCCCGTGCGGGTGGACCAGGACGCCCGCCCCGACTTGTCCAACCGCTACGAGGACTACGGGTGGCCGGCCACCATCGTGTTCGATCCCCGCGGCGCCGAGATCGTGAAGTTCTCAGGCTACATTCCCCCCGACCGGATGGTTTCGCTCCTGCAGGGGATCATCGACGACCCCACGCCCGGGCCGTCCGTCCGCTTCGAGGCCCCGCCCGCCTACGCCACCGAGGCCGCGCTAACCTCCGCCCTTCGCCAGGACCTCGAGGACCTGCTCGTCTCTCGCTACGACCCCGAGCACGGTGGCTGGGGCTTCGTCAAGAAGTTCATGGACTCGGATGCCGTCGAGTACTCCCTGCTGCGGTCCCGGGAGGGTGACAGACGGGCGGAGCAGCGGGCCCGGCAGACACTGGACGCGCAGCTCAAGCTGATCGACCCCGTCTGGGGCGGCGTCTACCAGTACTCCCACGGCGGCAACTGGGAGAACCCACACTTCGAGAAGATCATGTCCGTCCAGACCGAGAACCTGTGCATCTATGCCCAGGCGTATCTCCTCTGGCGCGACCCCGCCTACTTAAAAGCGGCCCG
>DATMQU010000106.1:0-2890 GCA_035566715.1 Vicinamibacteria bacterium | reverse complement strand
CGCCTCCGCGACCCCCCGGCACTGGCTCTCCGGGTTCGAGACGGTGATCTCGTAGCGAGTCTGGCCGAAGCTCCAGACGATCGCGTATTCGGGCCAAGAGGATGGAATGCAGGGGTCCATCTCGAAAGTCGAGCCCCGCCGCCGGAGCCCGAGGATGCTTTCGAGGCCCGCGCGGTACATCCAGCCCGCCGAGCCGGTGTACCACGTCCAGCCCCCACGGCCGGCATGAGCCGGGTGGGCATAAACATCGCCGGCGACGACGTACGGCTCCGCCCGGTAGTGCTCGACGTCGGCGGCGGTCCTGGTATGGTTGATGGGATTGAGCATATGGAAGAGTTCCACTGCCTCGTCGCCGCTGCCAAGCCGGGCCATGGCGATGACGACCCAGAGAGCGGCGTGCGTGTACTGGCCGCCGTTCTCACGCACGCCGGGTGGATAGCCCTTGATGTACCCCGGATCCTGCGGCGAGTGGTCGAAGGGCGGGGTGAGCAGCAGCACCACCTGCGGGCCGCGCCGAATCAGGTGGGTGCGGACGGCGTCCATCGCCCGCTCTGCGAAGTGCACGGGGACCGCGGCCGAGAGCGCCGCCCAGGACTGTACGATCGCGTCGATCCTGCACTCCTCATTCTGCGCCGAGCCCAGAGGGGTGCCGTCATCGTAATAACCACGCCGGTACCACTCGCCGTCCCAGGTTTGTTCGAGCATGCTCCCGAGGCGTCTGGCCTCGGCGCTGTAGCGCTCGGCCCGCGCCTGGTCTCCTCGGGCCTCGCAAAGCCGACCGAACTCGAGGAGGATGCCGTGGAGAAAGAAGCCCACCCACGTGCTCTCCCCACGCCCCTCCCGTCCCACACGGTTCATGCCGTCGTTCCAGTCACCGCTCCCCATGAGGGGGAGGCCGTGGGCGCCTGTGGTTAGTCCCCGGTCGATGGCGCGCAGGCAGTGCTCGAAGAGCGTCCCTTTCTCGACTGAGAGGCGGGGTTGAACGTAAGCATCCTGGGCTTCGGGGGCGAGCGGTGGAGCCTCAAGGAAGGGGACGGGCTGATCGAATATGGCCGCGTCGCCAGTCGTACGGACGTAGTCCGCAACCGCGTGAGGAAGCCACAGCAGGTCGTCGGAGCAACGGGTGCGGGTGCCACGGCCGCTTGGCTCATGCCACCAGTGCTGGACGTCACCTTCGAGGAACTGCCGGCCCGCTGCTCGCAATAGGTGTTCTCTGAAAAGATCTGGCCGGGCGAGCGAGAGGGCCATGACGTCCTGAAGCTGGTCGCGGAACCCGAAGGCACCGCCGGGCTGATAGTAAGCTGAGCGGGCCCACAGTCGACAGCTCACGTCCTGATAAAGCAACCACCGGTTCATCAAGAGGTCGAATGAGTCGTCGGGAGTACTGACCCGGACGGTATCGAGAATGCCGTCCCAGCTCTGGCGCGCGGCCTTCTGGGCGGCCTGTGCGGCCCCCACGCCACCATGCCGGCGAACCAACTCGCGGGCATGGCCCACATCCCTCCCCTGCCCCAGGAGGAACACGACGCGGCGCGTCTCGCCGGGGACCAGCACCAGGGAAATGTGCAGCGCGGCACAGGGATCGAGCCCCGCTCCGAAGCGGCCCGACAGCGCATCCCGGCGGAGAGCCGCCGGCCGGGCTAAGGACCCGTTGCGCCCCAGGAATGACATGCGGTCTCCCGTTGCCGAGCGCAGCTCTTCACTCGCCTGCGCGAAAGCCACGCGCCCCGCGAACTCCTGGTTGTAGCTGTTCCGGGCCAGGACCGCCCGGATCTCGTTGTCGAGCTCGGTCACGACGTGTGTGTTGTGACCGGCTCGCGGTGGTCCCAGGACCCACTCGGTGTAGGCGAAGACACTCACGCGACGCGCCCTTCCGCCCTCGTTCGTGATTGTGAGCAGAGAGAACTTCACCGGGTCCTTCGCGTCTACGAACACCTCGAGGTCGTGCGGACGGCCATGGCCTGCTTGGGCGAAACGAGTGAGCCCAGCGGAATGCCGGATCAGGAAGCGGCCGTCCGCACCCGAACGCGGCATCGGGCCCGGTGTGGGTGACCACGCCTCTCCGGTCTCATCATCGCGGATAAAGAGCGCCTCGGCCGTGGGGTCGGTCACGGGGTCGTTCGCGAAAGGCGTGAGGCGATTCTCGCGGCTGTTCTCCGACCACGTGTAGGCCGACCCGGAGGCGGTGACCACGGTGCCAAACCCAGGGTTGGCGATCACGTTGGCCCAAGGCAGGGGCGTCTCCTGATCCGCTTCGAGGCTGATTACGTAGTCGCGTCCGTCGTCGGCGAAGCCCCCCATGCCGTTGGCCAATGCGAGGGGAGGCAATGCAATCTCCTTCGGCGACGGAGTGCCCAAGCTCGGCTGAAGGGGGGGCACGAACTGCGGTGGCTCGGGCCATTCGGGATCGGGCCGGGCGAGCTGGTTCTGTAGCTCACCCCGCTCGCCGCTCAGGACCGCGCGCGCCACGCCGGCGAGTAGGATGCGTTCGGCTTCCGGCATGCGGTCCCCACGTAGCAGATAGGCCCCGCCGGGCCGGTGCTTCCACGTCCTCCAAGGCCCATGGTCGAGGAGGGCCGCGAGCTGGGCGTGCATTTCGTCCAGGTAGCTCACCGGGTGCTCGTTGAGGATCACGACGTCGGCGCTCAGCCCCTTGAGCCTCCAGTACTCCTGAGCCTGAAGGACCTGGCGCACCAGCGGTAAGTCGTCCTCTTCGACGACCCGCACAAGGAGGATGGGGAGATCTCCCGAAATCGCCTGCGGCCAGAGACCCTCCTGGCCGAGGGTGCTCCGGGCCAGAAGGTCCGGGCTCGCGCGGAGGGATCCGTCGGCATACAGCACCCGCGAGGCGAGGCGTTCGAAGAGCAAGGCCTCTTCGCTCGAAACGCCA
>DATMQU010000105.1:0-2179 GCA_035566715.1 Vicinamibacteria bacterium | reverse complement strand
GAAGCGACCCAGGACGACACTCAGGCCGAGCCCCAGGAGGAGGGCCGTGGCCTGGGCGAGGAGGGGGGCCCCGAGGAGGTGGGAGCGCCACCAGAGCCCGAGGTAGAGCAACCCCAAGAGGCCGAGGCCGAGCCCGACGTTGCGGGCAAGGCCCCGCCCCGGCCGCCGGCCCGCGCGCGCCGCGGCGAGCCCGCCGAGCAAGGCGGCCAGCGCGCTCAGGGCCCCGAAGGCCGCCACCAGGTAGAGCGTGAGGACGGCCAGGTCCTGCGGCTCGGCCAGCAGGCGGCGATCCAGCCCGACTGCGGCCAGGGCGGAGGCGAGGCCGAAGAGGATGCCGCCGGCCAGGCCCACCCGCCGGGCGACCGAGAGCGAGGCGGAGAGCGGGGAGGGGCCTCCCGCCCCGGCCAGGACGAAGCGGTCCAGGCCGCTCTCGAGATAGCCCAGGCGCTTCAGTTCCTCGCGCACCGCCCCCACGGAGGCGAGCGGTGGCTTCTCGGACGCCATGCCGTCGATTCTACGGTATCGGGGGGTTTCGGCCGGCGTTCAGGTCAGCGCGCGAAGTCTAGGGAAGCCCGCCGAGCCGGTAGATCATGGAGGCCACGAAACGCCTGGTCGTGATCGAGTTCCGCACGCCGTTGCTGTCGAAGAAGGCCCCCGACTGATAGAGGAAGGCGACGTCGAACAGTACGGGACCCACGATGAGCCCGGTCCCCGCCGTCCAGGAGTTGAAGCGGGGAGCGCTTCCATCGGCGGCCTGCGCGAGCTGCTGGTCGCTGAAGTAGCCGACCCGGATCGGAACCTTGAACTTTCCCGCCAGCACTACGTACTCGACGCCCGCCCGGATCTGCTCGCTGTCGCTCTGGGCGAGCGTGAGCTGGGGCCAGGGCAGGCGGGCGAACGTCACGGAAGGCGGAGAAGCGGACGGCGCTGCCCCCCCCTTGGGCTCAGGCGTCGGCGGCAGCGTGAAGTAGTTGTGGATGTAGGCCCCCGACCAGTAGGAACGCGTGTAGTCGGCGGAGATGGTGAGGGGACTGCGGGGCCGCCAGGAAGCACCAAAGCCGACGGCGGCGGGAAAGTCCAGGCTGACGTCGCTGCTGGTGTAGGCGTTTTTGGTGACGGAGCCGGTCGAGTAGGTGTCTGTCCGCATCCGGCTCAGGTTGATGTCGCCCGTGAAGGACGTCTTGAAGACCGCGGCCAGGTTCACGTCCTCCACCGGCGACCAGATGGCACCCAGGTTCGTGTTCCAACCCTTGAAATCCAGGTTGAGCTCCAGTTGGCGGATCTTTTCGCCTTCGATCGCCGGGTTGCGGGTGAGGTTCTGGTGGTAACCGTTGGTCCAGCGGTTGAGCGTGGCCCCACCCGCAGGTGGCGCGTGACCTGGAGCCCGGTGCCAAGGGCAATCACGTCGAAGCCCCCGTGAGCGTCGATCGAGATCGTTTGGGACAGCCGAGTGACGGTGCGGGTGCCGCTGAAGGGGATCACCCGCTGGTAGCTGACCTGGGCCGCCCCGGAGACGCTCCCCAAATGCAGGGGATACGTGAGGGCCCCGAAGTCCAGGGTGTCGCTTTGGAACGTGCTGTCCTCTGTCGCGGTCCCCTCCAGCGTCGTCTTGTGGCCGTCGATCAGGGCGTGGTTCCCGACCACCGTCACCTCCGGACGGCGCAGGTAGCTGAGGCCGGCGGGGTTCCAGGAGGCGGCGGTGGCGTCGTCGGCGCGGGCCAGGAACGCCCCGCCCATGCCGAGGGCGCGCGCCCCCGCGCCCTGGATCGGGTTCGCGCGTCCCGTGAGGTCGATCTCGTCTTGGCCGAGGCTTGCCTGCGCGAGCGCGGGCGCGGCCTGCCCCATCCAGAGCGCTACTGCCACCCCGACGGCTCGGCGGCGGTAGCTCTGAGCGGGGCCCCGCCGCGAGCAGCGGCACGCCGGAGGGGGAGGCCGTCGCATGGCGACGCGGGGAGCATACCACGTGGGGGGCCGGCGCCGCGGCGGCGGCCCGCGGGTCTCGCATATGTCTCGCATATGATGAGGGCGTGTCCGCGCCCGCGTCGCCGCTCGCGCCCTCCCGGCGCGGCGAAATGCTCCTCCTCCTCTTCAGCGTCGTCTTCTTTCTCGTGATGGCGGAGGTTGTCGTTCGCCTCACCGGGGCCGCCGATCCCCGACCCTCCGGCTACCCGCGCGTGGA
>DATMQU010000104.1:0-2816 GCA_035566715.1 Vicinamibacteria bacterium | reverse complement strand
CAATCCCGTGGCCCTGTCCTTCGCCCTCCCCTCCTGGGCCTGGGTCTGCTGGGAGCAACGCCGGAAGGGCGTGCTGAGCCCCCCGCGGCTCCTGGGGGCGGGGTTCCTGTTCCTGCTCTGCGTCGTGCCCTGGCTCCTCCGCAACTATCAAACCTTCGGAGAGCTCGTCTTCATTCGGAGCAACTTCGGGGAGGAGTTGCGCCTCGGCAACGGCCCCGGGGGACTCGGTGATTGGATGGTGTGGTTGCACCCCACCCATAACTTCCAGCAACTCGAGCGGTATCGGGAGATGGGCGAGGTGGCCTACGTATCCACCCGCGGCCGCGAGGCCCTCGCCTTCATCCGAGACCACCCCCGGCTCTTCCTGGCCAACACCGCCCGCCGGGTCTACTGGTTCTGGTTCGGGACCGCGCGCGACGGACTCCCGGAGCCGCTTCTGTTCCTGAGAACAGTCGCTTTCGCGGAGTCGTCGCTCCTGAGCCTGGCCGGCCTCGGTCTCATGATTTGGACGCGGAAGCGGGAGGGCTTTCTCTTCGCCGCCCTCCTCTTGCTCTTCCCCCTCGTCTACTACTGCACGTTCGTGCTCACGCGGTACCGCCATCCGATCGAGCCGGAAATGCTCCTCCTCATTGTCTATCTGCTGGCCTCCCACGGCCGGGACGGCCCCGCATAAAGTGGCGGGCGATCGGGAAAGTTTGCAAAACCCTGTGAAGCCCGTTGACGGGGTGGCCGCGGACAGGTACCTTTGCTCTTTCAATTGTTGTCACAGCAAGGACCGACATGAACGACGCCGGTGAGTCGGCTCGGACGGACAGGGTAACGGTGAGCCCGGCGGCGGCCAAGCCGAGAAGGCGCATCGGGCTCGCCGTCATCGGTGGCGTTCTCCTCCTGGGCCTCTTGTGGCTGGGCCTGCGCGGGGCGGACTCCGGGAAGGCCGGCGCCGCCAAGGGACCGGGCCCCGCGATCCCCGTGATCGTCGCCTCTGCGGAGCGGCGCGACGTGCCCGTCTACCTCACCGGGCTCGGCACAATCACCGCCTTCAACACCGTCACCGTCAGGACCCGGGTTGACGGCCAGATCGTGCAGGTGGCCTTCCGGGAGGGGCAGGAGGTCAACAAGGGTGACCTCCTGGTGGTCATTGATCCCCGTCCCTTCGAGGTCCAATTGAGCCAGGCCCAGGCCAGCCTCGCCCGCGACCAGGCACAGCTTGCGGATGCCCGATTGAACCTGGAGCGCGACCGGGATCTCCTCGCCCAGGGCATCCTTCCCCAGCAGCAGATGGACTCCCAGCGCGCCCTCGTTCAGCAACTGGAAGCGTCGGCGCAAGTGGACCAATCCCAGATCGACAACGCCCGGCTGCAGCTCACCTACTGCCGGATCACCGCCCCCGTGGGCGGCCGGGTGGGCCTCCGGCTGGTCGACGAAGGCAACGTGGTCCGGGCGGCGGACCTTAACGGCCTTCTCGTCATCACCCAGCTCGAGCCCATAACCGTGCTCTTCACCCTGCCCGAGGACAGTCTGCCCGCCGTCGCCCGGCGCATGAAGGACGGTAGCCTTCCCGTCGAGGCCTACAGCCGGGACGATCAGACGAAGCTGGCGAGCGGTAGCCTGCTGACGATCGACAACCAGATTGACTCCTCCACCGGTACCGGTCGCCTCAAGGCGGTGTTCGAGAACCGGGACCGCACGCTCTGGCCCAACCAGTTCGTCAACGTGCGTCTCCTGCTCGAGGTCAAGAAAGCCCAGATCGTCGTGCCCGCCGCCGCCGTCCAGCGCGGCTCCCAGGGGGTGTTCGCATACGTCGTTAAGCCCGACAAGACGATCGAGGTGCACCTGCTCACGGTCGGCTTGACGCAGGGAGGGATCGCCGCCATCGATGAGGGCCTCGCTCCCGGCGACCAGGTGGTGACGGACGGCCACGAGAAGGTGCAAGCTGGGAGCCGGGTAGAGCCCCGCGCGGGCGGTGCTAAGCCCGCCGCCGGGTCATGAACCCCTCCCGCCTCTTCATCCTCCGCCCCGTCGCTACGTCGCTGCTGATGATCGGCCTGCTCCTGGTGGGCCTCGTGGCCTACACCCAGCTCCCGGTCTCGGCGCTCCCCCAGGTTGACTACCCGACCATCCAGGTGTCCACCTTCTACCCGGGGGCGAGCCCGGACGTGATGGCCTCGTCGGTCACGGCTCCCCTCGAGCGCCAGTTCGGCCAGGTGCCGAGCCTGAGCCAGATGACGTCGACCAGCTCCTTCGGCAGCTCGATCATCACCCTCCAGTTCAACCTGGACCAGAACATCGATGTTGCGGAGCAGCAGGTGCAGGCGGCCATCAACGCCGCCACTACTTACCTACCTCGGGACCTGCCGAATCCCCCCGTGTACAACAAGGTCAACCCCGCCGACTCCCCCATCCTCACCTTGGGCCTCACCTCCGACTCGCTGCCCCTGTCCAGGATCGAAGACGTCGCCGACACCACCCTCGCCCAGAAGATCTCGCAGCTCCCGGGGGTGGGCATGGTCTCGATCGGCGGAGGTCAGAAACCCGCGGTTCGCATCCAGGCCAATCCCACCGCCCTCGCCTCCTACCACTTGAGCTTGGAGGACATCCGCGCGGCCCTGGCCCTGGCCAACGTGGACCTGGCGAAGGGCGCCATCGACGGTCAGCGGCAATCCTTCACGGTGGGCGCCAACGACCAGCTCCTCGCCAGCCAGGACTACAAGCCGCTCATCGTGGCCTACCGGGGAGACGCCCCCGTGCGCCTGAGCGACGTCGCGACCGTGATCGACGGAGCGGAGAACGCAAAGCAGGCGGCGTGGATGAACGAC